>CABSEJ010000004.1 GCA_902476765.1 uncultured Blautia sp. | reverse complement strand
AAGTGGTGGATTCACGTACCTGAGGCTAGCCACTGCGCTAGCAGTTTGGTACAATGAAGCATAGAGACAAGGACAGTGGAGTATGAAGAAAGACAAGAATCAATAGAATGGGAGATATTATGGACCAAATGCAAAGAAGAATGATTGCGTACACCATCGCCTGTGTTAATGAGTTTGCAAAACGCAAGGCGGTTCACCCACAGAAAGCGTTTTTCTACTTAGACAGATACGAGGGAATCAAGTTTTTAAAAGAGAATTATGAAATAGAGCATACGTTGTCCATGGAAGATGCTGTGGATGACCTGGAAATGGTTTGCCGAAACAACGGAGGTGCTTTATGATTTGTTTATACCATGGCTCTAATGTGGCGATAGACACCATTGACTTAGAAAAAACCAGGCCATATAAAGATTTTGGAAGAGGATTTTATCTAACTACACTGAAGGAACAAGCGGAAAAAATGGCGCAAAGAGTCTCCAGAATTTACGGCGGGAAACCTTATATCACAGAGTATGCTTTTCATGATGAGAAATTGCCGGTTAGTGGGCTGAATGTCAGGATTTTTGATAAGCCCACAAAGGAATGGGCATTCTTTGTTATCAATAACAGAAATAGAAATTATCAGGATATTTCAAGCCGGGAATGCAATCATGACAGAAAGTATGACTTGGTGATAGGCCCGGTAGCTGATGATGATTTAGCATTATTGTTCCGGCAGTTTTCCGGCGGATTGATAGGGGCAGAGGTGTTGGTAGAAGCTATGAAGTTTAAAAAGCTGACGAATCAGTATTCCTTTCACTCTGCGAAGGCATTGCTATTATTAGAAAGAACAGGTGGGTATCATGGGTAAAAGAGAGCAGCTAATAGAATATATCACCCAGGACATTATTGTATTCCTTGTAGAAGATAAGGGAATAGAGTATGAAGAGGCAATGAAAGAGTTTTATGCTTCCGAAACTTACCTGAAACTGACAGATGAGGAAACGGGTTTGTATTATGAAAGCGCAGCTTATGTGTATGAACTGTATAAAAGTGAAAAGCAAATAGGCTGTTTGTTAAAAGGTGGAGAATAGAGATTTGACATCAACGTTGACATCAACGGGTGAAAAAATTTATGGATTATAGCAGACGCTATAGACGAAAAACCTGTATTTTAGGGGATAGAAAAGACTCTATAGTATAGAAAAGACAAATTCCATGAATTTTAGGTTCTGGTGTCCATGACGTGCAGGTTCAAGTCCTGTTATCCGCAGTAAAGCCTGGAAGCCTGATAAAATAAGGATTTCCAGAAAAAGAAAGAGAGTTTTCGTGTTGGTGCGCAGCAAAAGTGTGCTTCTTGGAAGAAAATGGAATCGTGAGGGTGTGCGAAGCACACTTTTGTTCCATTTAATATCAACCTGCATACCATATATAAAGCTTTTGTGGGAGGCCTGTTATGGAAAATTGTTCAAACCTGTTTTATCTCTCTGCAGTTGCCTGTAAACTTTCTGAATGTCTGTCAGAAAAAGAACTTGCGGCACTTTCTGCTGATTTGGTAGTCCTTAGTGATATGCTGGCCAATATCTTGGTGCATCAGGAAGCATGTGAATCATAGTCTGAGGGTGCCGACAGAACCGGCACCCTCAGACTAACTATGGATGGTTATTAAAATAGACATTGACTGCCAGGTTATATTACCGCAATATTCTAGAATAAGCAATGGATTGTTAGTAGGAAAGCAGGCTGCCCATAAGTTGGTATCTTAGTCAGGAATCTGACGTCCTTCATGATTCATATGGTAGTTATCTTTGTAGATGAGCTGGGAAATAGGAACGAATTCATAACCTTTATCCTGAAGAGTATTAATGACAGTATCCAGAGCGTCCTTGGTGTATTTTGCTCCGTTGTGGCAGAGAATGATACTGCCGTTGCTGAGATTTTTATTTTCGGTTACTTTCTTGATGATATCATCGGCTCCATAGTCTTTCCAATCCAGAGAATCTATGTTCCATTGGATTGGGTAGTAGCCGTTCTGCCTGGCATTTGTAATCACTGCACTGTCGTAATCTCCGTAAGGTGGTCGGAAAAGGAACATGTCATAACCTGTAAGTTCTTTTACTTTTTGGTGGACAGTCATCAATTCCTGAGTTTTTTCTTCATCGCTTAGCTTACTCATGTACTTGTGGTTTTCGCTGTGATTGCCCAAATCATGGCCGGCCTCATATATTTTCTTCACGTCCTCCGGATAGCTTTCCACCCATCCTCCGGTCATAAAGAAGGTGGCTTTTACCTGATGAGCCGCCAGAATGTCCAGGAGAGTCTGGGTATCCTCATTTCCCCAGGCAGCATCAAAGCTGATGGAGATTTGCGGTTTTTCTGTTTCCACACAGTAGATAGGAAGCTCTCTTCCCCCTACTGTACTGCTGACAGAGACAAATCGGGGGAGCCAGGTAGAAGCGCTCAGAATTAAAAGGCCGGCAAAGGCCAGGGCAATAATAGAGTTGAGAAATCTTTTCGGCAAAGCAGAGTCTCCTTTTTGGAGGCTTTTGGTAGTATTGTATGAGCCTGCCGTTTTTTTTATTCGCTGTAGAAATTATCCCTTTCTTCAGTAAGTTCCTGGAAGAGCTGTGCAAAAGTCCAGAAACAGTTTTGAGCGGTGAGAACTGCTTTCAGGGAAACCTTGGGAATGGTTCCTGTTCTCATAGAATTCAGGAATTCATCCAGCTTCTCCTCAGTGAAATGGCACATAATCAGAATGTCCTCGGTGATTTCCGGAAGGTTTGCCAGCGGCGGAGTCTTTTTTGCCGGAAATCCCTTGATTTTTGCTAAGTGTCCTACGGTTTGAAGAAAATGGGCGGGCATAATGGGAATAAAACGAATGCCCATGTGCGAGATAGACTTTTCCATACTTTTTCTTTTTTCTTCCTGTCCGTTGTCGTAATACAATATGGTAGGCTTACGAACAATCATATAATTTCCCCCTGCGTTTATGATGTGAAAGACCGGACGTCCGGCTTTCATGTCGGATACTGTCGGTTTTGCGGACATATCCTGTTTATAATGATACCATCATATACTTAGCAGCTGAAAATTTCAACGGGTTTTAAAAGAAAAATTAAAAAAGGTGACTATTGGGCCATATAGCTCAGATTTGCTGTTTACGCAGCTGAATCTGAGCTTATCTGGGAAAGAAATATATTGAATAAAAAAAGAGGAACAGCTACAATAGACACAAGTAATGCCCAGGTATCCGGTCTGTTCTTTTATAAAATCTTGAAAAATTGAAGGGCAGAAATCCGGAGCAGGAGGAAAAAAGGAAAGGGCAGGGAGCGCAGAACTTGTACGAGGAAAAAATATGAGACAGGAAGACAGAGAAATTATTCAAAACAGTTTTCTTTTCCGGGAAATGGACCAGGAAAGAAGTTCCAGAATAGCAGAGTTGTTGGACGGATATGTCCGACAAGCCGCCAAAGGACAAATTCTTATACAGGAAGGGGACCGTGTCCGGCATATGGGTATTCTTCTGGAGGGAGAGGTGCGGGTGTGCAGAATTGACTTTGAAGGCAGAGAGAAATTGATTCAGAAGCTGCATCCGCCTTATATGCTGGCGGCAGATGTGGTCTGTACTCCTGTGCAAATCAGTCCCTATACAGCATATGCCGGAGAAATGGCTAGGATATGGTTTTTTCCTTACTCTTCACTGCAGAGCTCAGGTGTTCTGGAAGATGGGGACCGGATGTATATGAAGGAAAAGCTTTTGGAATTTATTGCAAATGAAAATGTGAGAAAACTTTATAAGGTAGATATGCTATCCTGTGCCGGGGCCAGAGAAAGGATTCTCAAATATCTTCAGATACAATGCAGGAAGACTGGAAGCAGCAAAGTGGAAATTTCTTACAACAGGGAGGAATTGGCAAATTACCTGTGCCTGAACCGCAGCGTGCTGTCCCATACCCTGGCGGAACTTAGGAAAGAGGGGATACTGGAATTCAGAAAAAACAGCTTTTTTTTGAAAATGCCGGTGGAAAAATGGTTTCATTGACAATGACAACATAGTTTCGTATACTAGTGGCTATATAGATTGCGAGGGATAAAGCTTGGAAAAAATCAGTGTACATCTTTTGGGCAGGCCTTATGTAGAGGTAAATGGAGAGCGGGTAAATTTTCCTTATAAGAAGGCAGAGGGTTTTTTCTACTATCTGTGCGTGAAAAAAAACGCAACAAGAGAGGAAATCATATACGTTCTTTGGGGCTCAGATAATGAAAATGTAGGACGGAAAAATTTAAGAGAAGCAGTGTATCAGATTAAGAAGCTTCTGGGAAAAGAGATTTTGCTGACAGCAGGACACACCAGTATTTCTCTCAACCCCCAATGTATGCCGGAAATAGACTGGGACAGTGTGGATGAAAACAACGTTCTGGAGCAGGAGGAAGAGGGGATTCTCACTCATTTCCATATTAAAAACTGTTATGAATTTGAAGAGTGGACCGCTGCGCTGCAGGAGCAGTATAATCAGTCCATTATTCAGTCTGCCCGTCAAAGGCTTTATGAGGCTAAAGACAGGAAAGATATGTCGCTGATTCAGAAGTATGGAAACATCCTCATTAAGCAGGATCCTTATAATGAAGGAATGTACCAGGAGCTGATGGAGATTTATGCGGCCGGAGGAAGTTATAATATGGCCATTAAGCTCTACTATGATTTGGAGAAGATTCTGGCGGAGGAGCTGGAGGTAGAGCCTTCTTTGGAGATTACAGAGCTGTTTCACCGGATATTCAATGTAAAAGGGAATGTGTCCCCCTCAGGGGAACAGTGGAAAATTTCTTTTGTGGGCAGGACGGATGAAATTTATGAAATCAGTCAGTGCCTTACTGAGTCTGAAAAGGGAAGGACAAGCCAGTGCATAGCGATAACCGGAGAAGAGGGGTCAGGAAAGACAGCGCTGCTGGATAAGGCAGAGCAGTTGGCTAAAGGATTCCGGATGATTTCCCTGCGGGCTTCCTGCTACAGAGATGAGAGAGATTTTTTCCTGCGGCCCTGGAATGATATTTTCTGGGAAATTGAACAGTGCATGGAAAACAGGGTTTTTGACCCGGAGCTGATAGCCGGGGAAAAGGAACAGTTAAAGCAGATTCTTACCGGTCTGACACCCACAGGGACGGAGAAAATGGGGCGGCCTACTTTTCAGCTTATCGAGAGGGTTGTGCTGGAAATGTGCAGGAAGATTACCCAGACCCATAGAATTGTGCTGGTATTCGATGATATTCAGTGGATGGATGATATGAGCTTCCAGCTTTTATGCAGGATTCTGCTTACGATAGGAACAGATAAGGTGCTGCTGCTGTGTACCTATAATCTGGATTATGATTCTCAGGTAATGGAGGCCATGGAGAAGATTATGCGCCAGGGATACTTAAGAGTTATCCGTATCAATCCTTTTACACGTCAGGAGACAGAGGAACTTCTGCACCGGTATCTGCCGCAGCTTGAAATGGAAGAAGAGAAAAGAGCCGATATTTATAAGGTGACAGAGGGAAATGCTTTTTTCCTTATGGAGCTTATAAACCTTATACGGGAAAAAGGTTATACTTTGGAAATGTCTCCCAAAGCTAACAATGTGATTAAAGCCAGGTTGGCCGGCTTACCGGAAATAGAGAATCAGGTGCTGGATTGTATGGCTATGTTTCCGGAGAAGGTAAGCGCCGAAGAATTGGAGCTGCTTTTGCCGGAAATGGACAGATTAGAACTTTTGCGGATTTTGGAAAAGCTTCAGGAGCGGCATTTGATTAAAGAAGTTCTGGTGGGTTGGAATATTTATTATGAGTTTGTCCATAGGGTTTTTCGGGAATATGTCTATGAACGGCAGAGTGTAGGAAAAAGACGGGCCTGCCATGAGGTGCTGGCCGGTTATTACGAAAATCAGGCGGAAACAAAAAGAAATTTCGGCAGTCTTCCAATGATTATTCACCATTATGAGAGATGTCACAATCAGGTGAAAACATATGAATACAAAATCAAATATTTGAAGGAATATTACACTATTGTCAATGAAAACTTTCCTGTCCTTCATTGGGAGATAGATTACGGTGACAAAGACTTCGGAGGCGCTATGGAAACTGGTCAGATGATGGAGCTGGCCAGAGAAGTTATCCGTTTGTCTGATGACTCTCATAAAGCGCAGGAAATGAAAATGGAAATGCATTATATCATGGGCAGATACGGAATTGCAGTGGGAGAATATGCTTCAGGAATTTCTTCCATCCAGAAAAGCTGGGAGCTTGCAAAAAGCCTGGGGCAGAGAAAGATGCTGCTGAACTGCTGCAAACAGATGTGCTTCTACGGTATCCAGGTGGAAGATTTGGAATGGGTGAAGCAGTATGTGGACAGGGCATTGAAACTGACAGAGGAAGAGGATCAGGAGGAGAAGGGGGTTTTTACCCGACTTTTAGGATGGTATTTTTTCCGTAAAGGTCAGTATGCTAAAGCAGAGGAAACTCTTTACCTTGCAATAGAAATATTTCGAAATGCAGCAGGAGGAAAAGCCTACTTTCGTATGAGTGTTGCAGCTTGCTACGGATATTTGGGAGACCTATACCGGGAAAAGAGAGACTGGGAACAGGCGGCGGATTATTATAAAACAGCTATACAAATGGCAGAGGGGATGGTAACCACCAACGGTCTGGGGCAGTTTTATTCTGGCTTTGGCCAGCTTCGTTTTCTGGAAGGAAAGGATAAAGAAGCCCGGGAATATTTGGAAAAAGCGGCAGAATGTCTGAAGGGAAACGGATATGATTGGGGGCTGGAAAGAGCTTACGCTTATTTGGCCCTGGTTTTGGAAAGACAGGGACTTGCAGAAGCGGCAGAAGCCGCTTATCTGGAAAGCAGAAGGATTTCTGATAAGATAAAAAATCCCACTACAGAGGAATTGTTAAAGAAAATAGAAGAACAAAGAGAGCTGTCTTGCTGATGGATTTTCAGCAGACAGCTCTTTGCTTTGGGTGCTGAGCTGTGGTTATCTACGGCTTCTTTTTGTGTGTTCTGCTACCCCGATGAAGTGATAGTGTGATAATTTGTTGAAGTTGCGTATAAAAGTGGGTGTTATATTATGGAAAATGTAAAAAATATGGGATATTAATGTAAAAGTATAAAAAAGTATTATGCAAAATGTTGTTATTTGTCGTTTTTTAGACGGTGAGATATGTATAATTTAACATACGATAGAATAATATGAAAAGAGGGTGCGATATGGAGAACATTAGAATCACAGGAAAAGACTTGACACTGGAACAGATTGCAGCCATTTGTCGTGGACATGCAAAGATTGAGCTGGCAGAAGAGGCAAAACAGAACATTATCGAATCCAGAAAGGTAGTGGATGACCTGGTTGAACAGGAAAAGGTTGTGTACGGAATCACTACCGGATTCGGAAAATTCAGCGATGTGGTTATCTCTCACGACCAGTGTAAGGCTCTTCAGAAAAACTTGATTATCACCCATGCAGTAGGAGCGGGAAATCCGTTTGCAGAGGATATTGCAAGGGGAATCATGCTGCTGAGAATCAATAACCTGGTAAAGGGCTTCTCAGGTATTCGTCTGGAAACCGTACAGACTATGGTGGACATGCTGAATAAGGGTGTTACTGCCTTTATTCCGGAAAAAGGCTCTCTGGGAGCTTCCGGAGATTTGGCTCCTTTATCCCATATGGTTCTTCCAATGCTGGGACTGGGAATGGCCTACTATGAAGGTGAGCTGCTTCCGGGAGCAGAGGCTATGAAACGTGCAGGAATTCCTACCATTGAATTATCTGCAAAAGAGGGATTGGCCCTGAACAACGGAACACAGGCTATGACCTCCGCAGGGGCATTGGCTTTATATGATGCTTTGAATCTGTTGAAAGTAGCAGATATTACAGACGCTCTCTGCTTTGAGGCTCAGAATGGCGTTGTAGACGCTCTTGACAGCAGAGTCCATGAGGTACGGCCTCATTCCGGACAGCTTGCCACAGCAAGAAACCTGTTAAGACTTTTAGAGGGAAGCAAGAATACCACACGGCAGGGCGAAATCCGTGTGCAGGACGCTTACTCTCTCAGATGTTCACCCCAGATTCACGGGGCCAGCAAAGATGCTGTTAACTATGTGTTAGATAAAGTAAATATTGAAATCAATTCCGTTACAGATAACCCGATTATTTTCAAGGAAGACCAGGCAGGAATCTCCGGAGGCAATTTCCACGGGCAGCCGATGGCCTTAAGCTTTGATTTCCTTGGAATCGGTGTGGCAGAGCTGGCCAATGTTTCTGAGAGACGTATTGAGCGTCTGGTGAATCCGGCCTACAGCAATCTGCCTGCATTTTTGACACCTCACGGTGGCGTATGCTCAGGCTTTATGATTGTGCAGTATTCCGCTGCAGCGCTGGTATCTGAGAACAAGGTGCTGGCTCACCCCGCTTCTGTGGACAGTATTCCTTCCTCAGCAGGACAGGAGGACCATGTATCCATGGGTACCATTGCTGCCAGAAAAGCAGGAGAGATTGCTAAAAATGTAAGAAGAGTTCTGGCTATGGAATTGATGGTTGCCTGCCAGGGTATTGACATGAGGGGCAATAAGGGGCTTGGAAAAGGAACCCAGGCTGCCTATGACCTGGTGCGTAAGCAGGTGGCTACTCTGGATGAGGACCGGGAGTTATACGGGGATATTAATTACTGCGAAGAGATTATTGCAGACGGTTCTCTGATTCGGGCCGTAGAAGAAGCCATTGGCGGGGCAATCGAAACCAGATAAAACTTAATAAAGAAAAATGAAAAGAGGGAAATGTGTATGAGCGAACAAGGAAAGAAGGAACGGAAGGTTCGCCTTCCCAATGTATTTGAGGCGCTGCTTCCTATCGTTGTCATGATGGGACTCATGATTTACGGATTCGTAGGAAACAGTGGTTACAGTGACGCTCACATGCCGCTGCTTGTATCTATCGTAGTGGCATGTATTATCGGCTGTCTGTGCGGACACAGCTTTTCCGATATGCTGGCAGGTATGCTGGAGCGTCTCAGCGCTACCATGGAGGCTATTCTGATTTTATGTACCGTTGGTATTCTGGTAGCTTCCTTCATTATGTCAGGTACAATTCCTGCATTGATTTATTATGGACTGGATTTATTGACACCAAAACTATTCCTGCCTATCGGTTGTGTCATGGTTGCAGTGGTTGGTTTGGCCTGCGGTTCCTCCTGGACAGCAACGGCCACCATTGGTATCGCCTTCCTGGGAATCGGAGCCGGACTGGGTATTAACCCTGCTCTTACAGCAGGTATGATTATTTCCGGCGCCTATGTGGGAGATAAATTTTCTCCTCTGTCCGATACCACCAACCTGGCGGCGGCCGTATCGGAAACGGGATTGTTTGACCATGTAACGGCCATGGTTTCCACAACCTTTCCGACCTTTATCATTGCCCTGATACTGTATACCATCCTGGGCCTGAATATTGACACCTCAGGATATGACCCATCCGTTGCAACAGATTTGCAGGCAGCTTTGGCAGAGGGATTCCATTTAAGTCCTATACTGCTGCTTCCAATCGTGGTAATTGTAGTTGTTTGTATCATGAAAGTTCCGGGACTGGTAGGTATTGCTATTTCCGTAGGCTGCGGTATCTTATTCGCAGTGGTTTTCCAGGGAATGCACAGTGTTGGAGCGCTGTTTGATACTCTTCACTATGGTACTGTTTTTGAATCTTCCAATGATTTGGCCAATGACCTGCTGAGCCGAGGCGGTATGGACCATCAGATGTGGACCATTAACCTGATTCTGCTGGCAGTAGCATACGGCGGGGCTCTGGAGCGCTGCGGCTGTATTGAGACTCTGTTCGGCAAGCTGAAACATAAGCTTCATTCTGTTGGAAGTCTGATTCTGGCTACCCTGCTGACCTCCCTGTTCTGTGACGCTACCATGTGCGACCAGTTCCTGGGAATCGGCGTACCGGCTCCATTATATGTGGACAAATATGATGAAATGGGACTTGGAAGAAACATGCTCTCCAGAACCCTGGAAGACTGCGGAACTCTGTGGGCGGTTATGTTCCCGTGGACAGGCTGCGGCGCTTACCAGATGGGTGTTTTAGGAGTACATCCTTTTGCCTACTTCCCATTTGCCTTCGTGAATCTGCTGAATCCGATTCTGGCAGCTATCACGGCATTCTTAGGACGGAATATTTTCTGGGCTGACGGAGCCTACACAAATATTTTCGGCAAAACAACCATGCACAAACCTGCTGCCGCTCCTAAGGACAAACATGAACTGGCTGTGAAGAATCTGAATGCACTTCGTGATGCCGGCAAAGCTCCGAAGGTTCAGGCATAAATATTATTCTGGTTTTCTGAAAGGGGTATTACTGTGAAAGATAAGCGTCTTCCCTGGGAATCATTAGAGGGACCCATCTATTATGCGAGAGAGATTAAGCCCAGAAAGCAGTGGGTTACCGTAGGGGGCTGGATTTTATCAGCAGCTCTGCTGGTGGGAGGAATCCTGACACCCTACAGGGTATTGATTATTTTCGGACTTTTATACATACTTACGCTGCTGATGGAAAAAGATACGGTGGTGACAAACCGGGGTGTGGAAATTTATTATCAGATGCGGATTACCACTCACTATGATATATGGGAGTGGAAGGAAATCCTGTCTGTCACCCGTGAGGACAGGAACCATCCGGAATTAGTGGCCCTCCATTTTGCCAGAGGAAACAGAAGCAAACGCTTGTTTTTTACAAAGGCAGATGCAAAGCAGATAATGGTTTTGGCGAAAAAGCGAAACTCCAGAATCAAAACAGCAGATGTCCATCAGAAAGCAGGAAAAAAGAAATAAAAGCAGAATTTAGTTTCATCTTTTGTATATCCGTGGAAGGGAAATCGCTCCGGTGTGTCCGGGGCGGTTTCTCTTTGTTAGGCTGAAAGAAGAAAATTTGTAAAAAAACTGTAAACCATACAATTTTAGTCTGGAAACTCAACAGGATATGTGATAGACTGTAATTAGCTTTTAAGAAAGCGGGAATCATGTAAAAGAGAAATTACAGGAGGTAATGATAATGAAGAAATATGTATGTCAGCCATGCGGCTATGTTTATGACCCTGAGGTAGGCGACCCGGATAGCGGAATCGCAGCAGGAACAGCTTTTGAAGATATTCCCGAGGATTGGGTATGCCCTATCTGCGGCGTTGGCAAGGACGAGTTTGTTCCGGAAGACGAGGCCTAAGATTAGGATAAACAGCCCTGTGGCATTTGGTTTTTGACCTGCCACAGGGCTGTTTTATGCAAGGCCTGAAGTGTCAGCCATTCAGCAGAATACCTCCGGTAAGGGTGTGAAGATAGTCGATATTGTCGTAAGTTTTTACAATTTCCTGAAGCCGGTGTATTGGCGGAGAAATATATTTGTCCTTATGATATACAAAGCTGAAAAGCCGGTTCCATTCATGATTGGAGCTGGTGAAAACGTAAATCTCATTATTTTTAATATCCTGTTCCAGAAGACGAATGGATACTACTGCAAGACAGTTATTTATTTTGACTGCATTTCGTATGGCGCCAGGGGTGTTTTCTTCAAAGATTATCTGGATGTTCAGGTTATGACGGGATAAAAAATCTTCAAATAATTCTCTGGTTCCGCTTCCGGTTTCCCGCATGACGAAATCTTGCCCATTTAAATCTTCTACGGATATAGAAGACCTTCCTGCAAAGGGGTGCTCTGCACTGCAGGCCAGTACCAGCATGTCGTGTACCATGGGAATGGAAATCAAATCCGGGTGCTTGATTTCACCCTCAACTATGGCCACATCTAAATCCATGTCCAGTATCTTTTTCTCAATGATTCGTGTATTGTTTACATAAGAATAAAGCTGGGTGTCCGGACAGGAATTTTTTAAGTCTCTGACTATATAAGAGAGAATACTGCTGCCAAGAGTGATAGTGCCTCCGATACGGAGACGTTCCACCCGGCTTTCCAGAGCCATATTTTCTTCAATCCTGTCGAACTGGGAGACTACTGGTTTGGCATAACTGTAAAGCCTGCGACCTGCTTCAGTAATATAAAGCTTTTTGGATAACCGCTCAAAAAGCAGGCAGCGGTAATGTTCCTCAAGCTCCCTTATTGCCTGGCTGACAGAAGGCTGGGAAATATAGAGCTGGTCGGCGGCTGCGCTCATTTTTCCTGTGTCTGCTACAGTGATAAAAATTTTTAAATGACGTATGGTCATGATTTTCTCCTTTGTATAAACGAAAGAATCTGTTTTTTATCCATTTATCATCAGCGGATATGTCCTTTATACATTCCAGTACAGAGGTTGTTTATATGTATAAGGAATACCTATGAATTATATAAAATTATATTTCTTTTCTTATAATATGGCAAGTGCTATAATAAACGCATGGAAAATTTTGTGGTATAAAAGGAGATAGTGCTATGAGAGTTCTGATTATCGGCGGTGTGGCGGCGGGTACCAAAGTGGCTGCAAAGCTGAAACGAGAAAACCGGGGCGCAGAGGTATTGATACTGACAAAGAGCCAGGACATTTCCTATGCAGGCTGCGGCCTTCCCTATTATGTGGGAGATGTGATTCACGAAAGAAGCCAGTTGATTGTCAATACGCCTCAGGCTTTTGCAAAGCTTACAGGGGCCCAGGTGAAAACCGGAGTAGAGGTGACTGCTTTGGACCGTCAGGAAAAGCAGGTGACGGCAGTGGACCTGCAGACCGGAGAAGAATGCAGATACAGCTATGATAAGCTGGTGATTGCAACAGGAGCTTCTCCTATCGTTCCTCCTGTTCCCGGAGCAGAGCTTAAAAATGTTTTCTATATGCGTACCCCGCAGGATGCAGAGGATTTGAAGGCTGCTGTTCAGTCAGGCACCATCAAGAGAGCAGTTATTGCAGGAGGTGGCTTTATTGGTCTTGAGGTGGCCGAAAATCTTTCTTCCCAGGGAATCCGTACGACAGTCATTGACATGGCCCCTCATATTATGCCGGGTTTTGATTCTGAAATGGCAGAATATGTGGAGAACTACCTGGCAGACAACGGAATTATGGCAATGACAAATACCAGACTGGAGGGCGTGGAAGGAACAGATGCTGTTGAAAAAGTGAAGACTTCCAAAAGAGCTATGAAGGCAGACGCATTGGTTATGTGTCTTGGTATTCGGGCCAACACAGAATTTCTGAAGGATATTGGTCTGGAGATGGCTCCCAATCATACCATTCTGGTAGATGAATTTTTAAGGACCAATGACCAGGATATTTATGCGGTAGGCGACTGCGCCATGGTTGTTAACCGGATAACAGGAAAGAGAGCATGGTCCCCCATGGGTTCCTCTGCCAATATTGAAGGGCGTATTGCCGCTCAGAATCTGGCAGGTGCAACTCTGTCCTATCCAGGTGTCCTGGGTACTGGAGTTGTAAGGCTTCCCGGATTAAATGCAGGCCGTACGGGACTTACAGAGGCTGCGGCAAGAGATGAAGGACATGATGTTATTACAGTGCTTACGGCAGTAGACGATAAAGCCCATTATTATCCCGGTGCAGGTACCTTTATCGTGAAGATGATTGCAGATAAGAGTACAGGAGAATTTCTGGGTATCCAGGTGCTGGGAAAAGGTGCTGTAGATAAGATGGTGGATATTGCCGTAGTAGCTCTCAGTATGAAGGCAACGATTTATCAGCTCCAGGATTTAGACTTTGCCTATGCACCGCCTTTCTCCACAGCGATTCATCCTTTTGTCCATACCATTAACGTGTTGATTAACAAAATCCAGGGCAAGCTGGACTCTTTTACCCCAGCAGAATTTCAGGAGGGAAGGGCAGAGGACTACAGGATTCTGGACGTAAGCCGTACCCCGGCTATTGGAGGGGCGGAATTTATCAATTTGGCTGATGTGGAAGAAGAGCTCCCCGGACATGACAAGGAGGAGAATCTGCTTCTGGTATGTACTAAGGGAAGAAGGGCATACCTTCTTCAGAACAGACTGTCCTGCCTGGGTTATGCCAATACTAAGGTGCTGGAAGGAGGGACCTTCTTTAACGGCACAGAGCTGATGGAGGAAGAATAGTAGGCAGCGGAAGCGTAGAAAGTAAAAGAGCAGAAAGAAATAGGGAGGATTATGATATGGCTACACTTACTGTGAGCAAGGAAGATGAGAAGAGAGTAAAAGCTATGGGCTTTTTGAGCAATAAGGGAACCGATAACTTTTCCGGAAGAATTGTCACCAGAAACGGAAAAATCACGGCAAAGCAGCAGATTGCTATCGGTGAGGCTGCGGAGAAATTCGGAAACGGAAATGTTACTTATACTACTCGTCTTACAGTGGAGGTGCAGGGAATTCCTTACGAGAAAATCCAGGAGTTCCGGGCTTTCATCCAGGAGGCAGGGCTTGATACCGGCGGAACCGGTTCTAAAGTACGTCCTGTAGTATCCTGTAAGGGAACAACCTGTCAGTACGGATTGATTGATACATTTGGACTTTCTGAAGAGATTCACGAGAAGTTTTATGAGGGCTACAGAGATGTAAAGCTTCCTCATAAGTTTAAAATTGCTGTGGGCGGATGTCCAAACAATTGTGTAAAGCCTAATTTAAATGACCTTGGTATTGTAGGGCAGATGATTCCAAATTATGATGAGGACTTGTGCAATGGCTGCAAAAAGTGCGGCGTTGTAAAAGCCTGTCCGGTGGGGGCTGTTTCCCTGGTGGACGGTTTGATGGAAATTGACAAAGACAAATGTATCAACTGCGGCCGCTGCATCGGAGCCTGTCATTTTGATGCTATTGAGGACGGAACCAATGGTTATAAGGTTTATATCGGAGGCAGATGGGGAAAGAAAATCGCCATAGGAAGAACGCTGAATAAAATCTTTACCTCCAAAGAGGAAATCCTTAAATTGGTGGAGAAAGCTATCCTTCTGTACCGTGAGCAGGGAAAGACAGGAGAACGTTTCGCACAGACTGTGGAGCGGCTGGGTTTTGGGAACGTGGAGGCACAGTTGATTTCAGATGATATTTTGGAGAGAAAACAGGAAATTCTGGACGCCAGACTCCATGAAACCGGTGGCGCTACCTGTTAAGAAAAACTATATATTATCGGAAAAATTATCAAAATCCCAACTGAAAATGCTGCGATAATCCATAATTGCTCCCCTCAGTGTACAAAGAGACCGTTTGTCTCTATACACTGAGGGGGGTAGGAGCCGCAGCATTTTTATTCTATATATGTTTGTCACAAATTTTAGGACTCATATAAAACAAAGGGTATATGGATTTGCACCTGTGTTTCGATTCCATATTGACTGGATACCTTAAGCCCATAAGCTTCTCCGTAGTACATTTGTATCCTCTGATGAACATTTCTCATTCCAAGACCAAAGGAGACAGGTGCATCATTTGGACTATTTAGGACAGCGTTTAATTTTTCTAATGCTTCACTGGAAAAACCAATACCATTATCAGTTATATCAATATACAGGTCTGAATTTTTAAGAAAACCAGATATAGAAATAACACCGTTTCCCATTTTCTGTTCAAGCCCGTGTACCATCGCATTTTCAATAAGAGGCTGCAATAAAAGCTTAGGTATCTGAGCTTGGTGGAGCTGGTCTGGAATAGAAATTTTAACAGACAGTTTATCACCATATCTGAATTTTTGTATTGTGAGATAACACTGAATGTTATCCAATTCTTTTTCCACAGAAATAAATTCCGAACCGCTGATACTGCTGCGCATAAAATCCCCTAAAGCCTTTACCATAGTGACGATTTCTTCATTTTCTTCCATATAAGCAATCCATTTGATAGATTCCAGGGTATTATAGATAAAATGTGGGTTTATCTGCATACGGAGAGAATTTAATTCTGTTTTCTGTAGCATTTGCTGCTGCTGTTTTGTCTTATATATTAAGGTTTGAATATCCTGAACCATATTAAAAAAGTAATTGTAAAGTTCACCGATTTCGTTCTGATATTGGGAGGGTTCAATAACATCAAAATTTCCTTGTCCTACAGAAGGCATGATTTTACAAAGATTTTTTATTGGCTGGAAGATGGAGTTTGATGTTCTGGCTGCAATGATGATAGAGAGAAACACAATGATAAGGGAAAGAATGACAATATAAGTTCTAAGCTGAATGACTTCTCTCTCATACGCAACACTGGGAATAGAGCTGACTAACTTCCAGCTGGTTCCGGGAATAGAACAATAGGTGAGCCACTCATTTGACTCTTTAAGCTTTTGAGAAGATTGATTACTTTGGACTAAATGAAAATTTTGGTAGGTACTTCCTAGACAGTCTTCCTGATTGCTGGCTATGATGGTTCCGTTATCATCTATAATACATAACAGTCCTGTTTTAAAAAATTTTTTCTGGCTAAGCATGTCCAGTAAAAGTTCGGTATCAAAGCGAACTAAAAGATAGCCTAATTTCTGCTGGCTTCCTAAATCGTTTACAATACGTCCGGCCACAATCTGAGGGGTATTGTCATTTAAAACGGTAATCCAGCACAATCCGCCGCCTGTATTATCTAAAGTGCGGTAAACATCAGATTCCGGAGGAAAATTTAGGGTGGGCTGTGACAGCCAGGCTGCTTGGTAATTTGATGTGATAATGGTTGTCTCTTTTAGATAGTCATTGGCCACGGTCATATTGATAAGCTCTTTTTCCAGTATTCTTTTTTCTTCATATATCTGACTATTACTGTCTGCAAGATTCAGTTTTTTAATCTGGGCCTGTATAGCGGTATTACAGCATATATAAGTGGTCAGATTATCTATTTCGGCCAGCTTCGTGCTTATATTATTGCTGGTTTCTCCAAGAATGTCTGTAGTGTATTCCAGAGTCTTTCTGTGTATGATTTTTTCTGATAGTGTATAAGAAATTCCGGCAATAATAAGAGCAGAAAAAGTAAGGATAAATGTCTGTGACAATATCATAATTTTTTGTATAGGAATTTTATGGAAAATAAAAATAACTTTCCGGCAGCGACCGGTTAATGATTTGTACATGTAAAACACCTCTTTTATGAGTTCCTGTTTACCAGCATCTTTCTGTATTGGGTTGGGGTCATTTGATAACGACTTTTAAATACTTGACCAAAATGGCGAAAGTCTTTAAAACCAACGGAAAGAGCGATTTCACTTATGGGAATATTGATGTCTGATAAAAGTTTGCAGGCTTGTTCCAGGCGGACGCCAGATAATAATTGTCCAAAAGACAGACTGCATTCTTTTTTCAAAAGCCTGCCAAGATAATCAGGATTTATGTGTAAGGTCTCGGCAGCTTTTGTCAGATTGATATCTTGTGCATAATATTTTTTTATATAATTTTGACAATCCTGAATAATTTTAGAAGCAGGCATATTACAGGAGTTATTTAGTATGTCGATACAACGGAAAAATAGGAACTCTGTTCTGGAAATTAGTTCTGCAAGGTCTTTTGCATTTGTTATCATCAGTAATTGCTCTGCGGTTAATCCGGTAAAACTTTTTTCTCTCTTTTGAGCTGCCAAATTGCAGGCAAAAATACATAAATCAATAAACACTATATGTATATGAGTTGGCAGAATGTAGCGGGTTTGATAGAATTTTCTTAATTGATCTAAGCTATTTGATACAGCGTTATAATTACAGTGCTCTATAGCAAAAAGACAATCCTTTATAATAGAGTCCGGTATTTCTGTACAGAGCAAAGATTTTATATCAGAATAAAAAAGTAAATCCGTATCTCTGTGAGAAAAAAACAGGCTGAAAGCGATTTCGGCCTGTTCGTAGGAGCAGTTTAATTTTTCCAGGGACGAGACTCCTTCTCCCACACCTATTCGTATTATCCCATCCTCCGGACGGCAGCTGTGATTTAACCATAAACGTTTCAAATCCTCTGCACCTAAAGAAGATTCCCTATTTGAATAAAAAAGAATAATTTTTTTAGAATTATATGAAAATGTATAACAGCCCTTTTTATCCTCTGAGACAGTAGCTGCAGAGCAAGAAAGAAGCTTTTCTTGAGAATCTGTTACACACACCTGAAACCAACAGGAATTTCGGAGGTTATCAGGGAGTAAGGATGGATTGCTCTCAAGGATACTGGAAGGGTGAGGCGATAAAACTAATTGGGGCAAATAGTTTTGGCATTGGTTTTCCTGCAATTTTTGTATGGTGTCGGCAAATAAAGCCTGATTTTTAATATGGGCCTCAATCTTGGATGCGAGCCGTCCTATAATTGTAAGGACTTCTCCGGGATTACACGGTTTTAAAATATAATCAAAAACCTGGAGGGAAACGGCCTCTTTGGCATAGGAAAAATTACTATGGCCGGTAAGAATCACACCCTGTATTTCGGGATTTAGAATCTTGGCCGCCTTTATTAACTCTAGACCGTTAATATCAGGCATTTGAATGTCTGTAAAAAGAATGTGGATATTTTGGCTACGGATAATTTTTAAGGCCTCGGCCCCGCTGCCTGCCGTTCCAATAAGATTTACCTGAACCGTATGCCAGGGGATTTTAGACAACCCTTTTTGTATAATTATCTCATCATCTACAATAAGCATATTTACCATGGGTTCCACCTCCTGTTTTTGCTTGTATGGAGTAATTGTACAGTTTTATACAAAATAAATCAATATAATTCAATAAATATACTGTATTTGGAAATGGATGCATGAAAGATATACAAAAAAATAAACATATTGCTCTGATTTATGAATAGAAAGAAATAAATTAAAAGAATATACTGAATATATCAAGTGGTACCACTGGAGCACGATAAATAGGCGAAAAGGAGGAACAGTATGAAAAAATTGTTAAGTTTGACTTTAGCGGCAATATTAACATGCACGCTGGGTGCCTGTGGCTCAGGAGGAAGTGATGGCTCCCAAGAAAAGACCGGAGAAGATAATTCGAAACCTATTAAATTAACATTTATGGCTTGGGATAGTGGAACCGGGCAGGGAACGGAAATCGTAAGGAGAGAAATTGTAGAGAACTTCAATAAAGAACATGAGGGGGAAATAGAAATTGTTCCTGAATATATTCCCAGTGAGCAAACCAAAACGAAACTTCCTACATTGATGGCGGCTAATGATGCTCCGGATATTTTTATGGCATGGGCATCTGGATATATGAAACCCTATGTAGATGCAGGGAAGGTTTATTCCTTACAGGAAGTGCTGGATGAGGATGAAGAGTGGAAAAATCAATTTCTAGGAGGAATTATGGAGCATGTAACATTTAATGATGAGATATATGCGATTCCTACAGTATTATCTACTCAGGTAGCCTACTACAATAAAGAAATCTACGATAAATTCAATTTACCTATACCTGAAACCCATGAAGAATTTATAGAAGGGCTGAAGGTAATCAGGGATTCCGGGGAAGATATTATACCAATGGCTTTTGGCAATAGCACAGCTTGGCCCTCTGCATCCCATAGCGAAATCCTTGCCAATAGGATAGGAGGAGATGCCCCATTTAAAAAAGCAGCCGATGGAAGCGGCAAGTGGACAGATGAATCCTTTGTAAAAGCAGCTGGCCTTTTACAGGAGATGGCAGATGAAAAATTGGTACCGGAAGGCTTTTCGGCAATAACTCCGGAGGAAGCGGTAGAGCAGTTTAAATCTGGTAAGGCAGCTTCTTTTATTTGGTCTAGTTATTGCATCAGTAACTTTCAGGCAGATGACTCGGCTGTAAAAGACAAAGTTGTTTTGGCTAAATGTCCCACAGTTGAGAACGGTGCAGGCAATATTAACACATGGCTGGGGCAGCCGGATGAATGCTTGGTTATCAGTGAAAAATGTGAAAATAAAGAGGCGGCAGTAGAGTTCCTTAAGTACTATACGCAAATTTCTTATATGCAGGAAATGGCAAATAATGGAACATTGACTACAATAAATGCAGATTATTTAGATTTAAGTACAGTAGGAAGCATTTCTGCGCAGATTATGGATTTACAATCTGATATGGAAAGTCTGTTCCTGTTTTATGATGTGGCTTTAGGATCCGTAATAGGGAATGAATATAATAATACTGTACAGGGAATTATGTCAGGCAATGACCCACAGGAAGCCTTTGAGAATTTCCAGAAATTTTTTGATGAGAATTATGAGGGATAAAGAGACATGACAGCAAAAGGACCGCCATAAAACATAAAGGCGGTCCTTGGAGCTTTGAATTGAGGTGATATTTTGGAGCAGCTAAAAAGGAACAAGAGAACCATATGTCTTTTTATATTGCCGGCAGTTATCTGCTATTTAGCAGTTGCCGCTTTTCCGTTACTTTGCTCTACTGTACTTAGCTTTGCTGATTGGGATGTGGCTGGCTTAGGCGGGTTTATAGGAGCGGACAATTATATACAGCTTTTTACAACGGATACCATATTTCAAAACGCAGTAATTCATACATTGGCCGCAACAGTTTTGTGTTTGGTGTGTCAAATTCCTTTTGCAATTTTGTTAGCCTATCTTCTGACACGATTGAAGAGAGGAAAGAATTTTTTTAAAGTGGCTTTTTTTGTACCAAATATGATTTCAACAGCAGCCATTGGAATACTATGGATATTTCTTCTGCATCCGGACTTTGGTTTGGTAAATACTTTGCTAAAGTCACTGGGGTTAGAAAATTTGACACATGCATGGCTGGGAGAAAATGATACGGCTTTAATCTGTGTGGTCCTTGCGGCAAGTTGGCAGTACATAGGCTATCATATGATAATTTACTTGTGCGCTATGCAGAATATTCAGGAATCTATATTGGAGGCGGCCAGAATTGATGGCGCCAGCTCTTGGCAGTCTTTTTGGAAAA
Source organism: uncultured Blautia sp. (assembly GCA_902476765.1). Taxonomy (GTDB): domain Bacteria; phylum Bacillota; class Clostridia; order Lachnospirales; family Lachnospiraceae; genus Blautia. The sequence continues at coordinate 42,706 of CABSEJ010000004.1, read as the reverse complement.
TTATCTTTCCATTAATCGTCCCTATCTTGAAAATAGATACGGTTTTAGTGGCAACAGGTTCTTTGCGCATTTTTGATATTGTGTTTGTTATGACAGGCGGAGGACCCAATCATGCATCGGAAGTAATTGCTACACATATGTATACCAGGGCTTTTAAGGGAATGCAATTTGGATATGGAAGTGCTATGTCAGTAATCTTAATGTTGATGTGTATTATGGTAACAATTTTTATAAATGGCGCTTTTAAAAAGGCAGAAAACAAAATTGAGTAAAAAGGCAGGAGGGGTGTGAATCATGGGAAAGAGATTTGGGGCGGCATGGAAATTTTTGATTTTGGGGGCAGCTACGTTAATTGCTCTTTTTCCTCTTGTGTGGGTTTTTTATAATTCATTTAAAACAAACAGTGAGCTTTTTGAAAATCCTTGGGCATTGCCTTCTCGTTTAAGTTTTGAAAATTATATTTATGCGTGGGAGCAGGCCAATATCGGAAGATATTTTATCAATTCTATTTTAGTATGTGTTACGGCTCTTTTCCTTTGTCTGACTCTTAGTACGGCGGCAGCCTTTGCAATAACAAGACTGAAGTGGAAACTGTCAGGGAGCGTTATGATGATATTTTTGGTAGGGATGATGATACCCATTCACTCTACACTGATTCCCTTATTCTTAATGTTTTCAAAGGCAGGATTGATAAATTCTCTTTGGTCTTTGATAATTCCTTATACCACCAGCGGAATGCCTATTGCAATCTTTATTCTTGCCGGCTTTTTGAAGACCTTTCCTGTGGAGATTGAGGAGTCGGCAGTAATAGATGGGGCATCTATGGGAAAAATGTTTTTCAGAATTACGATTCCTATGGCTAAGCCATCTATAGCCACGGTTGCTATTTATACCTTTGTATCTATGTGGAATGAATTAAACTATGCATTGGTGTTTTTAAGTGACCAAAGTAAAATGACACTGCCTATCGGCCTGAATTCTTTTAAGGGGCAATATTCCACAAATTATGTAGCTATGTTTGCAGCGGTAGCTATAACCGTATTACCTAGTATTATTATTTTTTCTATTTTTAATAAACAGGTAATGGAAGGCATGGTCTCTGGTGCAGTGAAAGGATAAGGAGTTTTGGAATGGATGAATTATATAATATGGAACTGGCAATAGAAGAAAGAGCGAAAAAGACTATAGAAAAGATGACGCTGGAAGAAAAGGTATCTCAGCTGGTGTATAAAAGTAAAGAAATTCAACGTTTGGGGATACCGGCATACCATTGGTGGAATGAATGTTTGCATGGTATGGCACGGTGCGGTACCGCAACGGTATTTCCTCAGGCTATAGGTCTGGCGGCAATGTTTGACGCAGATTTTTTAAAGAGAGTTGCTGAGATTATTTCTGATGAAATCAGAGGAAAATATAATGCCTACAGGAAAATTGGAGACAGAAGTATTTATAAAGGTATTACAGAGTATGCTCCTAATATCAATATTTTCAGAGACCCAAGATGGGGACGGGGGCAGGAAACTTATGGTGAGGACCCGTATCTGACCGCACAATTAGGCATTGCATTTATCAGCGGTCTACAGGGAGATGACCCCAAATATCGAAAGACAGATGCAAATGTAAAGCATTATGTAGTTCACAGTGGACCGGATGAATTGCGACATGAGATTAACGTGAAAATAGACAAAAAGACTTTTCGGGAAACCTATCTCTATGCTTTTGCCGAATGTATTCGGAAGGCGGATGTGGCCTGCGTTATGGGAGCGTACAACCGGGTAAATGGAGAGGCATGTTCGGGCAGCAGTTATCTTTTAAAACAAATACTGCGGGAAGAATTGGGATTTAAGGGATATGTAGTGTCTGACAGTTTTGCTATTGATGATTTTCATTTACATCATAAAATTACCAAAAATCCGGTTGAATCTGCTGCATTAGCTTTTAATAACGGATGTGACCAAAACGGAGGAACTACTTTTCTTCATCTTACAGAAGCTGTTAAACAGGGATTAGTCAAAGAAGAGGATATTGACAGGTCAGTACAGAGGCTTTTAGAAGAAAGAATAAGACTGGGGATGTTTGATGCAGAGGAGGCGGTGCCTTACAATCAAATAAGCGAGGATATTGTAGACTGCCAGGAATTCAGGGCAGCGGCAGAGTTAGCCGCTATGAAATCTATGGTATTGCTGAAAAATGAGGAAAAGATTCTGCCTCTGTCTAATGAAGTTAAAACCTTAGCTGTAATAGGGCCAAATGCGGATTCAAAAGAAGTGTTGCTGGGAAATTATTCGGGAACACCTTCTAAATATACAACGTTGCTGCAGGGAATACAGCAAGAGGCAGAGAATAGAGGAATTCGGGTGATTTATGCGGAAGGCTGTGATTTATATAAGGATAGTTATAGAGAGCTTTGTGAGACGGATTTAATTCCGGAAGCCGTTATTGCTGCACAAAAGAGCGATGCGGTGATTCTTTGCCTGGGATTATCTCCAATGTTGGAAGGAGAAGAGGGGGAAGAAGGAGCAGTACAATGTGATAGAAAGGAACTGGGGCTTCCCGGCAGGCAGGCACAGTTACTGCGTGCCGTGGCAGATACAGGGAAAAAGATAATTCTTGTTTTATGCAATGGAAGTCCTGTTAGTATCACAGATGAAGAACCGTTAGTGCATGCTGTTGTTGAGGCATGGTATCCCGGAGAAGAAGGTGGTAAAGCTTTGGCAAATATTATATTTGGGAAATACAGTCCCGCAGGACGTATGCCAGTGACAACGGTTAAATATGTAGAAGACCTTCCTCCTTTTGAAGAGTATAGTATGCAGAGCCGAACATATAGGTATTTGGATAAAGAGCCGTTGTATCCATTTGGGTTTGGCCTCAGCTATACTACATTTAAGTATAAGACAGAAGGATTTCCAGAAAAAATTGGTATGGAACAGAATCTGGAGTTCCAGGTGGAGGTAGAAAATACAGGCAACTTTAGTGGCGAGACTGTGCTGCAGATTTATATTCATGACAGAGAAGCTTCTACAGAAGTCCCCATTAGAAAACTGGTATTCTTTAAGAGTGTGTTTGTAAATAGAGGAGAAAAAAAGAGTATTTCGGTAAATGTAGAGAGTAAGAATTTTGCGGTGGTGAACGAAAACGGAGAATATATCTTAGAGCCAGGAGAATTCCAGGTGTTTATAGGCGGCATTCAACCAGATGAAAGAAGCAGATTACTTTCAGGTGAAGAAGTAATAGAGAAAATATTGCTGGTAGAGGGAAGTGCCAGAAAGATTCCATACTAGGAGGAACAATATGTTTTTAGAAGAATTGTTTGGATTAAAAGGAAAAGTTGCAGTTATTACAGGTGGCGGAAGAGGAATCGGCCAAACTATTGCAATAGGACTAGCCAGAGCAGGAGCAGAAGTCTGCATTATATGCAGAAACGGAGCAGAAGAGACCTTAAAGCTGGTAAGAGAATATGGAGGAACCGGATATTATTTAAAAGCAGATGTGACCAATGAAGCAGAAGTAGATAAAGCGCTGGAAACAGTGATGGAAAGGTCAGGGAGCCTAGATATAGTCTTTAATAATGCTGGTATTTGTATACATAAAGACAGCATTACCGCATCTATTGCTGAATTTCGGCAGGTGGTGGATACAAATTTGACTGGCGAGTATATTGTAGCCCGTGCAGCAGGAAATATCATGATGAAAAACGGGATACATGGAAGTATCATAAATATGGCATCGATGTCAGGAAGTATCGTAAATATCCCCCAGTGGCAATGTTCTTACAATGCCTCTAAGGCAGGGGTTATTCATATGACTCGTTCCCTGGCTCTGGAGTGGGCAGAAAAAGGAATCAGGGTAAACTGTTTAAGCCCCGGTTATATTGCTACCCCTATGTCGGAAGACACTCCTGAGGAATTAAAAAATGCCTGGAAACCTTTGATGCCGCTGCATAGAATGGGCAAGCCGGAAGAGCTGATAACGGCTGTGCTGTATTTGGCAAGTGATGCGTCAGGTTATACTACAGGCAGCGATGTGATTGTAGATGGGGCGTATACCTGTTTTTAGATGACATTTCGTGAAATAAAGGGCTGTGCCGTTGACAAATTAAATACGGATTGCTATGATAAAGCAAAGAGAGCGAAGAGGGTATCTTTTTAAGAGGCCCTCTTTTCCTTTGGAGAGAGTACAGGAGGAATGTGGCCATGAGATTTACAAAGATGCATGGGATAGGGAATGATTATATTTATGTAAACTGTTTTTCTGAGAAGGTGGAGAACCCTTCTGAGATTGCAAAGATTGTCAGCGACCGGCATTTTGGTATTGGTTCTGACGGACTGATTTTGATAAAGCCATCGGAGAAAGCTGATTTTGAGATGGAAATGTACAATGCAGACGGAAGCCAGGGAGCTATGTGCGGGAACGGAATACGCTGTGTGGCAAAATATGTCTATGATTATGGTTTGACGGACAAGACCAGTATTACTGTGGACACCAAGAGCGGAGTAAAATATCTGGATTTGACTGTGGAACAGGGCAAGGTAAAAGAGGTCCGGGTAAATATGGGAGCCCCTGTACTGGAGGCGGCGAAAATCCCTATGATTTTTGAGAAAAGCCCGGTTATAAGCCAGCCATTAAATGTGAACCAGGAGATTTACGAAGTTACGGCGGTTTCTATGGGAAATCCTCATGCAGTGGTGTACATGGATGATGTGAAACACTTAGATATAGAAAAGACAGGGCCTGGATTTGAGAAGCATAAAGCTTTCCCGGAAGGGGTAAACACGGAATTTGTCCGGGTGATTGACCGCAATACAGTGGAAATGAGAGTTTGGGAGCGGGGAAGCGGAGAAACCCTGGCCTGCGGAACAGGAGCCTGTGCGGTTGCTGTGGCATCTGTATTAAACGGTTACACAGAAGAACATGTACTGGTACATCTTTTAGGTGGCGACTTAAAAATTTACTGGGACAGAGAAGAAAATTTGGTTTATATGACTGGCCCGGCTGCCGTGGTATTTGACGGAGAGATAGACTTATAGAGGTAATGAGAAGGAAAAGATGATGAGAATAGGAAGAGAACAAAGGAGTATAGAGGACAAAAGATTTTACAGGGATGTATTTCGGCTGGTTATGCCTATGGCTGTGCAGAATCTGATAAATGTAGGTGTGACTTCCACAGACGTTATCATGTTGGGAAGGGTGGGAGAGACTGCTCTTTCCGGTGTATCCCTGGCCAACCAGATTTATTTTATCTTAAGCCTTTTGTATTTCGGACTGACCTCAGGCGCTTGTGTGCTTACCGCCCAGTATTGGGGAAAAAAGGATACCAGGACCATTGAAAAGATTATGGGAATATCCTTTAGAATTTCCATTTTAGGCGGAGCTGTGTTTGGGGCTGCGGCGATTTTTATTCCCAGGTATTTGATGCTGATTTTTACTTCAGACGAGGCTGTAATAGAAGCGGGAATCCGCTACCTGCAGATTGTAGGTTTTTCCTATGTGCTGTCAGCCTTTACCAATGTGTATCTGAATATTATACGAAGTATAGAGAAGGTAGTTATCGCTACCGTGGTATACGGTACTTCCCTGCTGGCCAATATCATATTAAATGGTATTTTCATTTTCGGGCTTTTTGGCCTGCCGGCCATGGGAACGGCTGGTGCGGCTTTAGGTACTCTTTTTGCCAGAGCCATTGAGGTAGTGATAGTGGTTTACTATGCCACCCATAAAAATGATGTGGTAAAAATACATATCCGTGATTTGTTTGTGAAGGACAGGGCTTTGGGAAGAGACTTTTTCACCTATGCCTTTCCCGTGCTGCTGAACGAGCTGGCCTGGGGTGCCGGTATGGCGGCTATTTCCGCTATTGTAGGCCATTTGGGCAGCGCCGCTGTTGCTGCTCATTCTGTGGCGCAGGTGTGCAGACAGCTTTCCATGGTTATTGCTTTCGGAATCTCCAGTGCTACGGCCATTATGATTGGAAAAGCTATTGGGGAGCAGAAGGAGTCCCTGGCTAAGGAATACGGCCGGAAATTTGTGAAGCTGTCTATTATCTGCGGTATAGGCGGAGGCTTGGTGATCCTGGGAATCTCGCCTTTTATCACAATGTTTATGAAGCTGACCCCTCTGGCGAAAAGCTATTTGACGGCCATGATGGTGATTATGTCCTATTATGTAATCGGACAATCCTTAAACAGCACAGTGATTGTAGGAATCCTCAGAGCCGGAGGAGACACTAAATTCGGCCTTTTCCTGGATGTGGGGGTTATGTGGCTGTGTTCCATTCTTGGCGCGGCTGTGGGAGCCTTTGTTATCGGAATTCCCATGCCATGGGTATATATTCTGTTGTGCAGTGATGAGGTGATTAAGATACCTTTCTCTATGCTGAGGTACAAAAGCTATAAGTGGCTGAAAAATGTAACCAGATAGCTGTCTATAAAAAGAAATGAAAAACATAAGAGAAAAGAGGGGCTGTTATGAAGCTGAATGAAACACCCATAGAACAGGATTTTATCATTGTCCGGGTGCAGGAGGAGGAGAGACTGCTGCGCCGCCTGGAAGCCCTGGGGATTTTAGAGGGAACCAGGGTTCATGTGCTGAACAGAAAGCGCAATGGAGCAACAATCATTAAAGTAAGAGGAAGCAGATGGGCTCTTGGAAATGATATTGCCCAGGGGATAGAAGTGGAGGAAACAAAGGATGAAGGGTGAAATCAGAGTGGGATTTGCGGGAAATCCCAATTGCGGAAAGACCACGCTTTTTAACGCTTATACGGGTGCAAATCTGAAGGTGGCTAACTGGCCCGGCGTTACAGTAGAGAAAAAGGAAGGAGAGACAGAGTATAAGGGAACGAAGATGCGTCTCATTGACCTTCCGGGTATCTACAGCCTGACTTCCTATTCCATGGAAGAGAAGGTATCCAGAAAGGTGATTCTGGGTGATGAGGTGGATATTATTGTAGACGTGGTAGACGCCTCTGCCCTGGAGAGAAATCTTTACCTTACCCTGCAGCTTCTGGAACTGGGGAAGCCGGTAGTAGTTGCGCTGAATATGATGGATATTGTGGAAGAACGGGGAATGGAAATTGATTTGCACCGTCTTCCCGAATTATTGGGAAATATTCCTGTGGTTCCTGTGTCCGCCAGAAAGCGTACTGGTTTGGATGTGCTGCTCCATGCGGTAGAACATCATTATGAGGAGCAAAAGACAGACTCTGTGGTGGTGTATTCGCCGGAAATTGAGGAGAAAATAGAAAAAATCAGCCAGAGGTTTCAGGAAGCATATCCGGACAGCCATAATGTGCGCTGGCACAGCATTAAAATTCTGGAAAATGACGAGCAGATGTCTCAGGACCATCCTATTGATATTTCAGATATTGTGGACAAGGATTATGAGAAACAGGTTATCAATGAGAAATATAATTACATTGAGGAGATAATCGAGGAATGTATGTTCCACAAAGGGAACAGGGAGTCCATGACAGAAAAAGCGGACAGGGTACTGACCCATCCCATATGGGGTGTGCCGGTATTTCTGGGCATCATGGCTTTTGTGTTTTTCCTTACCTTTACTGTGGGTGATGCAATTAAAGGAGTTTTTGAGCAAGGACTGGATTGGGCATTTGGGGCCGTACGCACGGGATTGGATGCCATAGGGGCCTCGGACTGGATAATTTCCCTGGTAGTGGATGGAATCATGTCGGGTGTGGGAGGAATTCTTACTTTCCTGCCTAATATTTTTATTTTGTTTTTGGCCCTGGCTTTTTTGGAGGACAGCGGTTATATGGCCAGAGTGGCCTATGTTATGGATGGCATCATGGGAAATGTAGGGCTTTCGGGGAAGGCTTTCCTGCCTATGGTACTGGGCTTCGGCTGCACAGTGCCGGCGGTAATGGCCTCCAGAACTCTGGAAAATCAGGAGGACAGGAAGAAGACCATTCTTCTGACCCCTTTTATGTCCTGCTCTGCCAGACTTCCCATTTATGTATTGTTTGCCAGCGTGTTCTTTGGGAAATATGCTATGCTGGTGGCCTTTTCCCTTTATGCTCTGGGCTTGATTGTTGCCATAATTCTGGCTTTGCTCATAGGGAAATTCTGGAAGACAGGGAAGAAGGTACCTCTGCTTATAGAGCTGCCGGATTATAAAGTGCCCAATCCCAGGACTATCCGAATCTATGTGTGGGAAAAGGTAAAGGACTATCTGACAAAGGCGGGAACCACAATTTTCGTGGCTTCTATTGTGATTTGGTTTATTCTGAACTATAATATCCACGGAATGACTTCTGATGTAACCGCCAGCTTTGGGGCTTCTATCGGAAAATGGGTTGCACCTCTTCTGGCACCGGCCGGACTGGGAGCATGGCAGATTGTAGTTGCTCTGATTTCCGGGCTTTCTGCTAAGGAAGTGGTGATTTCCAGTTTTTCCGTACTGTATGGTGTGAATAACATCAGCTCTCCTCAGGGAATGGCTACTTTGTCGGATGCTCTGGGAGCTATTGGTTTCGGCCCTTTAAACGCTTATGCGCTGATGGTATTCTGCCTCCTGTATACGCCATGTGTAGCCACATTGGCAACGATTAAAAAGGAGACCCAGTCCGCATCCTGGACCCTGAAAATGGTATTGTTCCAGCTGCTTCTGGCCTACGGGGCCGCAGTGCTGGTATTTCAGCTTGGAAGCCTGTTTTTATAACAGGCCCGCACTGCGGCGGAGAATCCTGCAAAGCAGGATTCTTTTTTCTTACAACAAAAACAGGATAGAAAGGAAGAGGATATGAAAATTCTGCTTGCGGCAGTAAATGCCAAGTATATCCATTCGAATCTGGCGGTGTACAGTCTGAAGGCTTACTGCCGGGAATATAGAGACTCCATAGAAGTAGGAGAGTATACCATTAACCAGCAAAAGGACCAGGTGTTGGGTGATATTTACAGGAAAAAGCCGGATATATTGTGTTTTTCCTGCTATATCTGGAATATCTCTTATGTGAAGAGCCTGATACAGGACATAAAGAAAATTTTGCCGGATACCTGTATCTGGGCTGGAGGGCCGGAGGTGTCTTACAGCGGCGAGACTTTTTTGGAAGAACTGCCTCAGGTTTCTCTGGTTATGCAGGGGGAAGGGGAAGAAACTTTCCGGGAGCTGGTTGGAGCTTTTCTTCAGGACAAGGAACCCCGACTGGAAAACATCCCGGGAATTGTGTACCGGCAGGAAGGAAAGGTTGAGAACACAGGTGTCCGGGAAATCCTGGATATGGACAGGCTGGTATTTCCCTATAAGGAGCTGGGACTTCCCAAACATCAGATTTTGTATTATGAAAGCAGCAGAGGCTGTCCTTTCTCCTGCAGCTATTGTCTTTCCTCTATTGATAAAAAGCTGCGTTTCCGCAGTCTTTCTCTGGTAAAGCAGGAGCTGCAGTTTTTCCTGGATAAAAAGGTGCCGCAGGTAAAATTTGTGGACCGGACCTTTAACTGTAAAAAGGAACATGCCCTGGAAATCTGGAGATACTTAAAAGACCATGACAATAAAATCACGAATTTCCATTTTGAGATTGCCGCAGATTTGCTGACAGAAGAAGAGATAGAATTGATTAGCTCTATGAGACCGGGGCTGATTCAGCTGGAAATCGGCGTCCAGTCTACCAATGAAAAAACCCTGAAGGAAATACGCAGGAAAACCAGTTTTTCGGAGATTGCAAAGAGAGTAAAGGCGGTTAAGGCAGGAAAAAATATTCATCAGCATCTGGACTTGATTGCAGGGCTGCCATGGGAGGATTATCAGAGTTTCCGCCGTTCCTTTAACCAGGTGTATGGACTGAAGCCCCAGCAGCTTCAGCTTGGCTTTTTAAAGGTTTTGAAAGGCTCTTATATGGCGGAGATGGCTTCCGGCTACGGCTGTCTGTACAAGGAGGAAGAACCATACGAGGTTTTAACTACCAGATGGCTGTCCTACGGCGAAATTCTCAGATTGAAGGCTGTGGAAGAAATGGTGGAGGTTTATTATAACAGCGGCCAGTTTTCTCACACCGTGGAGGCTTTGGAGAGAGAATTCGAAGACAGCTTTTCCATGTATGAGGCTCTGGGAGATTTTTACCGGAACCGGGGATATGACCATATATCTCATTCCAGAATACGCAGATATGAGATTTTGCTGGAATTTATGGAAGAACGGAGAGTAGAGGACAGAGAAGGGTATCAGCAGCTGATGCTTTTGGATTTATATATAAGAGAAAATCTGAAAACCAGGCCTTCCTGGGCAGTGGATTTAAAGGAATACAAGGAGGCTATCCGGGAATTTTACAAAGGGGAGGAAGAAGCCCCGGAAATTCTTGTGGATTATAGAGGATATACCTCCAGGCAAACGGAGAAAATGACTCATTTGGAGGTGTTCACCAGAAATGTTCTGGGAGATGTAAGAGAAAGAGGCTGTTTCCCTGTGCTGTTTGATTACAAAGCAAGGGAACCTCTGAACCATGACGCCAGGGTGGTAAGGGTGAACCTGGAAAGAGGCGGAGAAAAGGTATGACAAAGAGGACGAAAGAAATTCTGGATAAGCTGGACCAGGTATATACCAGAGAATATAAATGCTATTTGAATCATGAGAATCCGGGGCAGCTTTTGATTGCCACTATGCTCAGCGCCCAGTGTACAGACGCAAGGGTCAATGTGGTGACAAAGGATTTGTTTGTGAAATATCCAAATATGGAGGCTTTCGCCCAGGCAGATTTAAAGGAACTGGAGCAGGACATAAAGCCTACGGGCTTTTACCACAACAAGGCAAAAAATATCATTGGCTGCGCTCAGAGAATCTGTCAGGTCTACGGTGGGGAGGTTCCGCAAAAGCTGGAGGATTTGGTAAGTCTGCCGGGAGTAGGGCGAAAGACGGCCAATGTAATCCGGGGTAACATTTTTCATGAGCCCAGCGTGGTGGTGGACACTCATGTAAAGCGGATTTCAAAAAGGCTGGGCTTTACCAGGGAGGATGACCCGGAAAAGATAGAGCTGGAGCTGATGAAGGTACTTCCAAAAGACCACTGGATTCTTTATAATATACAGATAATCACCTTTGGAAGGCAGATATGCTTTGCCCGCTCCCCCAAGTGTGAGGAGTGCTTTCTGACAGAATACTGCAGGGAGTACAAGGAAAAACAAAAGAAAAGCAGGAAAAAGGTATGAGAGAATATGTGACTCTGGATTTGGAGACCACAGGTTTAGAGCCTAAGAAGGACAGGATTATTGAGATTGGGGCTGTGAAGGTAAAGGACGGCGCTGTGGAAGCAGAATACAGTACACTGGTGAATCCCCAGATGAAAATTCCCAAAAGAATATGGGAGCTGACAGGTATCAGCGATGAGATGGTGGAAAACAGCCCGGTAATCAGTGAGGCTTTAGAAGGATTGATGGAATTTTGCAGGGACTTGCCTCTTTTAGGTCATAACATTATGTTTGACTACAGTTTTGTTAAGCATAGTGCAGTAAACCTGGGAATGGAATTTGAAAAGCAGGGAGTGGATACTTTAAAGCTGGCCCGGAGCCTTCTGCCGGATTTGGAGAGCAGAAGCCTTCAGAGCCTGCGGTGTTATTATCAGATTCCCCAGGAAGAGGCCCACAGAGCCCTGGAGGACGCTAGGACTACTTTCCGGCTTTATGAAAGACTGAAAAAAGAGTTTCTGGAAGGGAGAGAGGAGCTGTTCGCCCCGAAAGACCTGGTATATAAAGTGAAGCGTCAGGGCCCTATTACCCCGGCTCAAAAACGTTACTTGCAGGATTTGATAAAATATCATAGAATAAACCTGGATGTAGAGCCGGATAGCCTGACCAAGAACCAGGCCTCCAGGCTGATTGACAGCATTTTAGGAACCCATGGAAGGATAATGAGGTAGAGATATGATGCGGATGAATGATAATAAGACAAAGAGGATAATTGCAGGAGTGCTGGCAGTTCTCCTTATACTGGCCATGGTAATACCTATGGCTATGATGTACCTGTAATAAGGAGGAACTGCGGGATGAAAATAGGAAAATTACCGGAGCCCATGCTGATTCGCTCTGTTCTGAAGGAAGTGCAGCACAGGAGAGAGGAAGTGCTGGTGGGGCCGGCTGTGGGACAAGACTGTGCGGTGATGGAACTGAAGGAAGGAGAGGTTTTTGTTCTTTCCTCAGACCCTATTACTGGCACGGCTAAAAATATCGGAAGACACAGCGTTCATATAACGGCCAATGACCTGGCAGCCTCCGGCGCAGACCCTGTGGGGATTATGATTACCATACTTTTGACGCCGGATACAGAAGAGGCAGAACTAAAGGAAATGATGAGAGGCGTAGAGAGTGCCTGTAAAGAGCTGAATATGGAGGTAATGGGAGGTCATACAGAGATTACCGATGTGGTGAAGCAGCCTTTGATTTCTCTTACCGGGGTGGGAAAGATGAAGAAAGAGAAGGTACTGACCACAGCCTCTGTGAAACCGGGACAGGATATTGTAATTACCAAATGGATTGGCCTGGAGGGAACCTCTATTGCGGCCAAAGAGATGGAGCAAAGACTTTTAGAGCGTTTTTCTCCCGCCTTTGTCAAGACGGCTCAGGAATTTGACCAGTATCTGTCTGTACTTCCGGAGGCCAGAATAGCACGGCAGTGGGAAATTTCCGCTATGCATGACATTACCGAGGGAGGTGTGTTCGGCGCTTTGTGGGAGATGGGAAGCGGTTCCGGAGTAGGCCTTGACATTGATTTAAAGAAAATCCCTATCCGCCAGGAAACCGTGGAGGTATGTGAGGCTCTGGGACTGAATCCTTATATTCTCATGTCCAGCGGTTCTATGATGATTGCAGCCTGGGACGGACACGGCCTGGTCCGCAAAATGGAGCAGGAGGGAATTCCTGCGGCAGTAGTGGGTAAGGCTACAAAAGGAAATGACAGGATTCTGAGAAACGGGGAAGACTGCCGGTATCTGGATAAACCACAAAGCGATGAGCTGTACAAAATTTATCAGGGATAGAGGAAGAAAAAATGGCAAAGATGAATATTGTTTTATTTGAACCGGAGATTCCTGCAAATACAGGAAATATCGGGCGAACCTGCGTAGCCACAGGAACCAGGCTTCACCTTATTGAGCCTTTGGGATTCCGGCTGAATGAAAAGGCCATAAAAAGGGCAGGCATGGACTACTGGGCGGACCTGGATGTGACTACCTATGTGAATTACCAGGATTTTCTGGATAAAAATCCCGGGGCCAAGATTTATATGGCTACCACAAAGGCGCCGAAAATTTATACAGAAGTTCAGTATGAAGAAGATTGCTATATTATGTTCGGAAAAGAGAGCGGAGGAATCCCGGAGGAAATCCTGGTGGAGAACCAGGACACAGCCATTAGGATTCCCATGATGGGAGACATCCGCTCCCTGAACCTCAGCAATTCTGTGGCCATTGTACTGTATGAAGCACTGCGCCAGAATAATTTCAGCCATATGCAGCTGGAAGGACACCTTACCAGGTATCAGTGGAAAGAATAGAAGGCTTCAGCCTTCTTTTTTTTCTGTACCTGCGGATAGGGTAAAGATAAATTCTGTCCCTACGCCTTCAGTGCTGATGACGTTTATGTTTTGTTTATGGGCGTTGATGATTTCCTTTACAATGGACAGTCCAAGGCCTGTGCCTTTTCTGTCCTTTCCTCTGGAGGAATCAATCTTATAAAAACGGTCCCAGATTTTATTGATGCTGGCCTTGGGAATTCCGCAGCCCATATCTGTTACCGAGATAAAAACAGTTTCATGCTTTAAGGTGGATTCGATTTTGATTACCGAATCCTGTGGGCTGAATTTAATGGCATTATCAATCAGGTTATACAGAACCTGCTGTATCTGCCCCATATCCGCATGGACGAAAAGAGTCTGCCCTGTAAGCAGCAGCTCTATGGAAATACGCTTGTCCCGGCAGGTACCCTCAAAGGTAGCGGCAGTAGTCTTGATAATATTGTTTATATCAAAATCCGAGTAATCCAGATGCCGTCCCTTCTGGTCCAGGTTATTTAAGGTGAGCAGGCTTTCTGTCAGCTTATAGAGACGGTCTGTCTCATAGACCACAATCTTTAAGTATTTCTCCTGCAGCTCAGGGGGAATAGTGCCGTCCAGAATGGCTTCCGTGTATCCTTTGATGGATGTCAAAGGAGAGCGGAAATCATGGGACACATTGGCAATGAATTTCCGTTGGTAATTTCCCGTCATATCTAATTCGTCAGACATATAATTCAAGGTAAGGGCCAGATAGCCCAACTCGTCTTCTTTTTCCAGAGGAATGTTATATTTCAGGTTTCCGGAGGCAAATGCATCCGCACCCTGAATGATTTTTTTCAGAGGCCGGTAAATCATAAAGGAAAATACCGGAATAATGACAGCCAGAATCAGAAGAAAGAAGAAAAACAGGATATAAATCATATTCAGTATGTCGTCTCTCTGCTGATACAAGGTGCTGGCCGGCAGGTGCATGGCTACATAGCCTTCCACCTGCATATACAGAGTTACAGGAACCATGACGCTAAGATGGGGCTCCTGAAATTCTCCGAAAAAATCCCCTACTTGATAATAGGAGCCGCTGGTGGTTCCCGGGTCAAAGTTTTTAATCTGAGGAGGATTTTCCTGGTACAGCTGCTGTGAGGTATCCATGAGAATATCTCCTTTGGGGCTGATAATCCAGATGGAGCAGTCCTGATAGGAGGCCACGGTACACAGATTCTGATAAGTATTTTCCGGGCTAAGGGTTTCTCTGTAATAGTTAGCGGCCCGGTTCTGGGCAATGTCTACAGCTTCCCGGTACAATTGGCCGCTGTAGACAGCCTCCACATGATGCTCTGCCATGGTGCTGCCTGCCAGAGCAATGGCAAAGAAGCCCACAAAGCCCAGAATAAAAAAGGCCAGTACAAATTTTATATACAGGTATTTTTTCATTTATTTTTAACCTCAAATTTGTAACCGATGCCCCATACCGTGGCAATAGACCAGGCCGGATGGTCCTTGATTTTTTCCCGGAGCCGCTTGATATGCACGTCAACGGTTCTGGTATCACCAATATATTCATAGCCCCAGATATGGTCTAAAAGCTGCTCCCTGGTGAAAACCTGATTGGGTGAGGAGGCCAGGAAATAGAGAAGCTCCAGCTCCTTTGGAGGCATATCAATCTGGTTGCCGTAATAGATAACGGAATAATTGGTAAGATTGATGGCCAAATCCGGATACTCCACATATTTTCCGCCGGGCTGTGTGGCAGGAGCCACATTGGGCTGATACCTTCTGAGCACCGCTTTTACCCGGGCCACCAGTTCTTTGGAATCAAAGGGCTTAATCATATAGTCGTCCGCCCCCAGTTCCAGGCCAAGAACCTTGTCAAAGATTTCGCCCTTGGCGGAAAGCATGATAATGGGAACATTGGATTTATGACGGATTTCTCTGCACACCTGATAGCCGTCCATACCCGGCAGCATAAGGTCCAGGAGAATCAGATTAGGTGCAAAGGAGGAAAAGGCGGCCAGGGCCTCCTCCCCGTCATTTACAATTTTCGTGTCATAGCATTCTTTGGTAAGATACAAAGAGATAAGCTCTGCGATATTGTTGTCGTCGTCTACGATTAGTATTTTCTGTTTCACTGCCATAGCAGATTCCCCCTTATTTCTTAAACTCTACAATAGTAACTCCGGCGTCTCCCTCGCCAAATTCGGCCAGGTGGAAGTCCTTTACATGCTTTTGACGCCGCAGATAATTATGGACACCCTTTCTGAGGGCGCCGGTTCCCTTGCCGTGTACTACCCGTACACTGGCCAGGTGAGAAAGATAGGCGTCGTCTAAATATTTATCCAGCTCAGCCACTGCCTCGTCCACGGTTTTTCCCAGAAGATTGATTTCCGGGCTGATGGAAGCAGATTTATTCATCCGTATTTTTCCTGCTCCGGTGCGCTGAAGGGATGGACCGGTAATAACCGGCTCGTCAATAAGCTGCAAATCGGATAATGCCACCTTGGAGCGGAGGATTCCCATCTGGACAAAGACCATTCCCTTTGCGTCAGGTTTGGAGCTGATGGTACCTTTCACATTCAGACTTAACACCTTTACTGCGTCTCCCAGAGAAACATCCTTGGCCGTAAGGGTGGATTTTTTTTGTTTGGGAGTTTTAAGGGCCATTTTTTTGCCTGTGTCATCCATCTTTTTCCGGAGCTGGGCTCTCTTTTCCTCCAGCTCCTTGACGGTAAGGCTTTCCTGATTAGACTTATTAAAGAGCTTCATGGTCTGGTCCGCATAATCCTTGGCTTCCCGGAGGATACGGTGTGCCTCTTCGTTGGCTTCCTGAAGAATCCTTTCCTTGCGCTGGTCCAGCTTGTCCTGCTTCTCTTCCAGCCGGGCCTTTAAGCCTTGGATTTCTTCCTTATAGCGTGTGATTTCCTCTTGCTCAGCCTCGATAGTCTTGCGGCTCTGTTCCAGGGAGGTCAGCACGTCTTCAAAAGATTCGTCTTCCTGGCTTATTTGTTCTTTTGCCTTTTCTATTATATAATCCGGCAGTCCCAGCTTGCTGGAAATGGCAAAGGCATTGCTTTTCCCTGGAATACCGATAAGAAGACGGTAAGTGGGCCGCAGGGTTTCTACATCGAATTCGCAGGATGCATTTTCCACGCCCTGAGTTGAAAGGGCGTAAACCTTCAGTTCACTGTAATGGGTGGTTGCCATGGTCCGGATTCCCTGGCTGTGAAGGTGGGAAAGAATGGCAATAGCCAATGCTGCTCCTTCCGTGGGGTCTGTGCCGGCTCCCAGTTCGTCAAAGAGAACCAGAGAATCCCGGTCTGCTTTCTCTATAAAGTTCACCACGTTTGTCATGTGGGAAGAGAAGGTACTTAAGGATTGCTCAATACTCTGTTCATCGCCAATATCCGCATAGACCTGCCGGAACACGGCCAGCCGGGAATTATCAAAGGCCGGAATGTGGAGGCCGGACTGCCCCATAAGGGTAAGAAGTCCTACGGTTTTTAGGGATACGGTTTTACCGCCGGTATTGGGACCGGTAACTACCAGCAAATCAAAGCCATCTCCAAGCCGTACATCTATGGGTACTACCTTATGTTTATCAATGAGAGGGTGACGGCCTTTTTTAATATCAATGATTCCTTCCCGGTTAAATCGGGGCTCTGTGGCATTTTGGGCTTTGGCTAAAAGGGCCCGGGCGAAAATGAAGTCAAGCTGAGAGAGAATTTTTAAGTTATCCTGAATCAGCTCCAGGTTTTCTGCTGCCTGCTGGCTTAAATTAGACAGTATGATTTCAATTTCTGCCTGCTCTTTCGCTTCCATTTCCCGCATGTCATTGTTTAGCTTTACCACGGCCATAGGTTCCACGAAAACTGTAGAACCGGTGGAAGACTGGTCGTGAATCATGCCAGGTACCTGGCCTTTGTATTCTGCTTTTACAGGAATACAGTATCTGCCGTTGCGCATGGTAATGACGCTGTCCTGCAGGTAGGTACGGGCCCCTCCGCTGATATAGGAGGTAAGCTGGCTGTGGATTTTGTCATTTATGTTTTTCATGTTTCTCCGGACCTGGCGCAGTCCCGGGCTGGCGTCATCGGAAATTTCCTCTTCCGACAGGATACAGCGGCGGATTTCTCCGGATAAAAGGGTAAGAGGCTCCAGCACCTCAAACATACCCTCCAGGGAATCGGTTCCTTCCTCTTCATTTTCCCCTCTGCCGTAGGCTTTGGCACGATTGGTATTTTCTAAGAGGGCGGACAGGGCCAGAAGCTCCCCGGTTCCCAGGGTGCTGCCGATTTCCAGCCGTTTCAAAGACCCTCGAATATCCTTGACGCCTCCAAAAGATAGGGAGCCTTTTTTATAAATTCTGGCCAGGGCATCGGCTGTTTCCTGCTGCATCACTTCAATCTGAGTTAAATCGGAAAGGGGCCGCAGATTTCTGCAGAAATCCTTTCCCAAGGTAGAAGTGGCGCAGCTTTCCAGCATTTCTATAATCTTGTCATATTCTAAAGTTTTCAAAGCTTTTTCGTTCATTGTAATTCACCTTATAAAATAATCTGTTCTGCAATTTGTGAGTCAGGGGATTGCCCGCCAATCACTGATGATGCCGGATTGACAGTAATGGAGGGGTAGTGCAGATTGTTTTGCGGGGAAAACATGTCTGTCTCCTGACCCTTGGTATCATTCTACATGAAAAGGGGAAGAATGAAAAGGTTCTGGGGGATTTTTTTGAGGGCAAAGGAATTTTTTTTGTTTATTCTTCATAAAAAGTTCATATCTAATAGGTATAATGAACAAAAACACTCTGAGAAATTTGCGGATGGAGCGTGTATCATGGGCGAGGAAAGAAAAGAGAAAGAAAATTTCCTGGAGAGCGAAAAGGAAAGAGAGGATGAAAGCCTGGAGAAAGGCTTAGACAAGGCCGGGCAGGGAGAATCCCAGGAAGTAGAGCCGGAGGAAAGCTCTTATAAGTTTTTAAAGGAGACCATTAAAGCAAAACCCATAGATAAGCGGAAACTGGCGAAGTCTTTGGGAAAACTGATTGGTGCGGGGGCTATTTTTGGCTTGACGGCTGCCTGTGTTTTTGCTGCCCTGGCTCCGGGGATGGCCAAGAAGGCTCTGGACAGGCAGAACGGAAAAAAGGTGCAGTTTTCTTCCCAAGAGGAAGAACAGGAAGAGGAGCAGGAAGAAGAGATTCAGGATGCGCCTCAGGAGGAGACTCAGCCAAGCACTACGGTAATCCAGGAACTGACACCGGAGGATTATGAAAACCTGTATGCAGATATTTTTTCCACAGCCCAGGAGGCGGAGAAGGCTATGGTTACGGTAATCGGCAGCCAGAATGACCAGGATTGGTTTCAGACGCCCTATGAAACCCAGCTTTCCGGTCTTTTGGTGGCCCAAAGCGAGAACGGGCAGGAGTATTATGTGCTGACGGAATATAGAATCGTAGAAAATGTAGACCGGATTCAGGTGGTCTTTCATGATGGCACTATGACTGACGCCAGATTTCAGAAAGCAGACAGCAATACAGGCTTTGCCATATTAAAAATTCCCATGTCTGAGGTGTCTGCTGAGACAAAAGCTGATATATCTATCGCCCCGCTGGGTGATTCTTATAATGTAAAACAAGGAGAACCGGTACTTGCAATCGGAAGCCCTATGGGTTATAGTGATTCTGTCGGTTACGGAATCGTAACCTCTACTACCAACAAGGTTTCTAAGGTGGACTCGGAATATGGGCTGATTACCACAGATATTACGGGAAGCAGCCAGGGAAGCGGCGTAATCATGAACCTGGACGGAGAGATTATCGGAATTATTGCTCAATCCTTTGCCAACGAAGATACCAAGAGCCTGATTACCGGCATTTCCATTTCACAGTGTAAGGAACTGATACAGATTTTAAGCGGAAATCAGGGAATTATATACATGGGCATTACAGGAGAAAACATTACCTCTGAAATTTCCGAGAAAAAAGGAATCCCGGTAGGCGTGTTTGTGGAGCAGGTGGAGGTAGATTCTCCGGCCATGCAGGTGGGGATTCAGAACGGTGATGTGATTGTGGAAATCAACGGAGAGACCGTGGAGACTGTGAAAGGCTATCAGCAGCAGCTAAAGGCCTGCAAAGCAGGAGAAACCATAGAAGTCAAAGCCATGCGCCAGGGCACCGAGGGCTATGTGGAGGTTTCTTTTGACGTGACCTTAAAGGCAAAATAGAAAGGGCAGGAAAAATGAAATTTATCAACGAACTTCGTGAGGGAGTGAAAATCTCCGGAATATATTTGTGCAAACATAAACAGGCTGCCGTTACCAAAAACGGAAAGCCTTACGAAAACGTAATTCTTCAGGATAAGACAGGAACCATCGACGGTAAAATATGGGAGCCTAATTCTCTTGGAATTGACGAGTTTGAGGCTCTGGACTACATAGATGTAGTGGGGGATGTGAACAGCTTCCAGGGAAGCCTTCAGGTCAGTATCAAAAGAGCCAGAAAGGCTCAGGAAGGAGAGTACGACCCGGGAAATTATCTGCCCGTCAGCAGCAAAAATGTGGATACCATGTATCAGGAGCTTTTAGGCTATGCAGGACAGGTAAAAAATCCGTACCTTCACAGGCTTTTGAGTAGTTTTTTTGAGGAGGATGAAGCCTTTATCAAAGAGTTTAAAGGAAATTCCGCAGCCAAAACCGTTCATCACGGTTTTATAGGCGGACTTCTGGAACATACCTTGAGCGTGGTGCGTCTGTGCCTGTATTATTGTAAATCCTATCCTCTTTTGAATCAGGATTTGCTGATAACAGCAGCTATGCTTCACGATATAGGAAAAACCAAGGAGCTGAGCCCCTTTCCTAAAAATGATTATACGGATGACGGCCAGCTGTTAGGCCATATTATGATTGGAGCGGAGATGGTCCATGACAAGGCCAGGGAGATTCCTGGATTTCCGTGGAAGCTGGAAAGCGAGGTCAAGCACTGCATTTTAGCTCATCACGGCGAGCTGGAATACGGTTCCCCCAAGAAGCCGGCTCTGGCAGAGGCGGTTGCCTTGAATCTGGCAGATAATACAGATGCCAAAATGGAAACCCTGACCGAGATATTTGCGGCGGCAAAGGACCAGAACGACTGGCTGGGCTATAACCGGCTGTTTGAATCAAATCTGAGAAAAACCGGGGACTATCGCAATTAGCGGCAGTCCCTTTTCGTTTTATAAAGGGAGATTATTTATGGAATTTAAGAAGAATGATATTTTAATTGTGGATATTGAGGATATGGGCCATGACGGGGAAGGAATCGGAAAAGCCCAGGGCTACACTCTTTTCATAAAAGATACGGTGATAGGAGACAAGGTGGAAGCCAAAATCATGAAGGCAAAAAAGAATTATGGCTATGCCAGACTGATGAAAATCCTGGTTCCCTCTCCGGACCGGGTGGAGGCAAAGTGCAGCTGCGCCAGAGCCTGCGGCGGCTGCCAGCTTCAATTTCTCTCTTATGAAAAGCAGTTGGAATTTAAGAAAAACAAGGTAATGGGAAATCTGGAACGAATCGGCGGATTTTCCGGTTTAAAGGCAGATAAGGTGATAGGTATGGAGCATCCCTGGCGTTACCGGAACAAAGCCCAGTTTCCGGTAGGCCTTGACCGTGACGGCAAAATAGTCACAGGCTTTTATGCAGGCAGAACCCATTCTATTATAGCCAACCAAAACTGCCTTTTGGGGGCAGAAGTGAACCAGGAAATTCTGGAACAGATAATTGCCTATATGGAAGAAAACAGGGTACAGCCTTACAATGAAGCCCAGGGCACCGGCCTGGTGCGTCACATTTTGCTGCGCTATGGATTTCAGACAAAGGAAATTATGGTCTGTCTGATTATAAACGGAACCGCTATCCCTAATCCTCAGAGCCTGATAGACAGACTTATCAAAATCCCTGGTATGACCAGTATTTCTTTGAACACCAATACCAAACGGAATAATGTAATCCTGGGTGAAAAGGTTACGAACCTGTGGGGCCAGGATTACATCACGGACTACATCGGGGAAGTGAAATACCAGATTTCCCCCCTGTCCTTTTATCAGGTGAATCCGATACAGACCCAGCAGCTTTATGCCACAGCCCTGGAATATGCACAGCTTACCGGAACAGAGACAGTCTGGGACTTATACTGCGGAATCGGCACCATCTCCCTTTTCCTGGCCCAGAAGGCCCGGCAGGTCTATGGCGTGGAAATCGTGCCTCCGGCCATCGAGGATGCAAAAAACAATGCCCGGCTTAACAACATCACAAACGCAGAGTTTTATGTGGGAAAAGCAGAAGATGTGCTTCCCCAGAAATATGAGCAGGAAGGTATCCGGGCCGATGTTATCGTGGTAGACCCGCCCAGAAAAGGCTGTGACGAAGCCGTACTCCAGACCATGCTGAAAATGAAACCGGAAAGGATTGTGTATGTAAGCTGCGACTCCGCCACCTTGGCCAGGGATTTAAAGGTGTTGTGCGAGGAGGAGTATGAGGTGAAGAAGGTGGCGGTATGCGATATGTTTCCGCAGGGGGTGCATGTTGAGACGGTATGTTTGCTGTCAAGAAAAGATAAATAAGAGCCAAAAAGTGGCATATTTCCGGGCTTTTTGCGAGGTTAGTATCATCAGAGAAGCCTTGCAGAAAGCTCGGTTTTCTTGTATGGAAACATATCTACTTTTTAGTCTGACTGGCGAAAAAGTGGATGGTCGGAAAATTGCGGCAGGGTTTAGGCTATGGATTAGATGTCATAGGTTGTGGTAGTGATATGGATAACAAAGCTGACCGCAGTTCAAGCCACTCGATACTAATGGGCAGACTTGGCAGTGGAATAGATAACAGGAGGATTTGGAGTATGGATTTTAGTTTGAATCGAATGCCGTCTACACAGAAAGAAATTGAATGGCAGTGGGAACGGGTTGTAAAAGAAAATATTGATTTTTCTGAAATTAGAGTGAATGGTGCCAACTGCGATTTTGAGGCTAATTTGGATTATTTTAACTTGACGGATACAAAAGCGGACCAAATTTCGTTTATTGGAAGACGGTATGAGTTTTTTGAACAGGCAGTTGGGTTGCGGGATTTTAGATTAGAAATCTTTGGAGACATTCATGAGGATACACAAATTGGTATGATTTTAAATGGTATTAGCCGATATTGTGAGGAGTCGTCTCCGTACGGTCTGTTTGTTTCATATAGGTATATAGGGAAATCTGTTTACTGTGCTATCACGGTATGTCTTGTTGATAAAGATTGGGGCTCAGAGATGGATGTTGCAGTAATCGAGGTTAGTCAAGATGAGAATGCATATGTTCTTCCAGTAGAAATTTCAGAAGAAGCACTAGACTATTTTTCTTTTGATGACATTATGAGATTAGCATATTGGCTTGGCAACTTCTGGGTAGGAGTACAATACGAAATAAATAATCGTCCAGAAGAAATAAGGGTTGTTGAACAGAGAGGACTCATTTCGCCAGATGATGATGCGTATAAATCACAAGACAGAATTGTGTTAATTAAGAGAATCATTGCTGTAGATAAAGATAGAAGACCTATTGAGTACGGTGCAACTGGCTCAGGACGTAAATGTCATGTTCCAGCGTGGGGTGTTCGAGGTCATGAACGAACACTATCTGACGGAAGAGTAATTATGGTAAGACCTTATCGGAAGGGAAAAGAACGAAATAATCCAGAGATTTACAGAGAAAAACGATACGTGTTTGATGATGAAAAAATCGATGATGATACATCGAAAAAATAAGAATTGAATTGTTCTTCAATTCACTGGTTGAGCAAGGAAGTGATAATGCATGGGACGAGGCAAGAGAAAAAGAGATGCAAAGAGAAGAATACGAATGAACAACAGGAATACTATCCGTAAAAAAATGGGAAAGAAAATATTTTTTACGTTGACGCATTGCCATAAAAAATTGGATGGGGTATCGAATAGATACAATTACAAAGCAAACATGCATGCGTTATGTTTTGTTGATGCCCGATTCTATAATGTTAAATATCAAGCGTCTATTATGACGGATTGCAATTTCAGAGGTTCAGAATTGATAGGTGTAGACCTCTATAATTGTAACTTGAGAGGGACATCATTTAAAAATGCAAAGCTTGAAAATGTTGTATTCTATAATTGTAATCTGAGGAATGTTGATTTCACTGGAACTCGCTTTCTGAATGTGACTTTTATATGTAATAAAATCGACGGTGCTAAAAACTTGAATGTTAATCAAGACGGAATAACCATTTTAAGGACATATCCAAAGTTTAAAATAGAAGATGATTTAGAAAGACTTTTGTTAGAGTCCGCAAATAAACAATCGATATTTGATGCGAAAGTTATTCATGTGAACAAGGGAAAACTTAACAAATGGAATCTATCAATCATTCAGTCAAGATGCGGTGATGAAGGTTTAGATTCTCTAGGTAAAATATTACAAAGAAAAGAAAGGTGGGAGCGACTATATACAGTATATTCGTATATTTCGCTAATTGAAAATTGGGGTCCAAAATGATATAATACTAGCGTCCTGCTCCGGAATCCAGAAATGGTGTATGCTAGATGTATAAATGAGGACACATAACATTAGCAAGTATTCGAGGAGGGATGTCTATGATTAGTAATATCTTAACCGTTTTATCTTTTTTGGTACTATTGTTGAGCTCTGTAATTGATTGTAACTTCCTATCCCGATTACTCGGGGTTTCGAACAGCTAAATATTAAACTTAAAAAAATACCCTCCCGGCCATCAAGGTCAGGAGGGTTTCGTGCGTTTATGAAGTTATGCATCAACGTCGATGCTGACACCGGATTTTAGTTCTACGGTGATGCGGCCATCCCAGATGGTTATCTGCTTGACCCAGCGTCGCACCAGTGACTCGTCGAACTCGGTGAGGTGGGCGGTCTGCTGTGAGATGTAATCTTGCAGGTCGTTGATTCGCTTTATCTGCTCATCTCTTGCAGCCGTGTCAACGGTGGTCTGCTGGCGGAGCTCTCGGAGTCTGAAAATCTCATCAGCAATCTCGTCGTAGGCTTCTTTGCTCTGGGCTTTCTGGATGAGCTCTTGCTGCAAGGCCATCAGCTTCTCGTCGATGTTCTCAACGGAAGTGGCCTGCGAAGCTCGGATAACCGAAGCGATGTTAAGCTGCAGCTGTGCCTGATAGCTACTTTTGTCTCCAAGCATCTGGTTGATTGCTTTGACGACGGCATCCTGAAGGACCAGCTCATTGATGGTTCGAGCGTGGCATTCCAGTCCGGTTGATTCCAGTCTGCTGATGCAGCGCCAGACGATGGACTTGACACCTCGGTTATTCCAGTGGAGCCTGCGGAACATTTCACCACATTCTCCGCAGATGACAATTTGCGAGAAGCAGTGGTTGCAGCTGTAGCTACGCTTCTTGCCATTGGCGCTGGTTTTTACCACTCGCCTGCGTACCAGTTCTTCCTGCACCTGCAGGTAGATTTCCTTCGGAATAATGGCTTCGTGGTTACCTTCCACATAGTACTGAGGCATGAGGCCGGTATTCTTAACTCTGGTCTTATTCAGAAAGTCGGTGGTGTAAGTCTTCTGGAGAAGAGCATCACCGATGTATTTCTCATTTCGGAGAATCTTGTTGATGGTGCTGGTATGCCACTTAGCTTTGCCTGCTCCGGTGAGAATGCCGTCACGCTCCAGACCGGCTGCAATCTTATCCATGCTGAGGCCTTCCAAGTATTCTCGATAAATGCGCTTTACAATTTCCGCTTGTTCCGGGTCGATGACAAGGTTGCCGTCCGCATCCTTTGTGTAACCGAGGAAGCGGTTATGATTGATTTGAACTTTTCCTTGCTGATAGCGGAACTGGATGCCCATCTTCACGTTCTGGCTCAAGGATTGTGATTCCTGTTGGGCCAGTGATGCCATGATGGTGATTAGGATTTCTCCTTTGGCATCCATTGTGTTTATGGATTCCTTCTCGAATATGACCGGAATATTCATGTCCTTGAGTTCTCTGATGTATTTTAGACAGTCCAGAGTGTTTCGGGCAAATCGGCTGATAGACTTGGTAATAATCATATCAATTTTACCGGCCTTGCAGTCATCAATCATGCGGTTGAATTCTTCACGCTTTTTGGTGTTGGTGCCGGAGATGCCGTCATCGGCATAGATTCCGGTGAATTCCCAATCCGGGTTCTTCTGAATATATTCTGTATAGTGTTCTACCTGAGCTTCATAGCTGGTAGCCTGCTCATCGCTGTCTGTACTGACACGGCAGTACGCTGCGACTCGGAGTTTCGGTTTTTCTTCTTCCTTCTTGCGAGCGTTACTTCCAACTTGGCGTCTCGCAGGAATCAGCATTACATTTCCCATTATTGACTCTCACTTTCTATGAGGCTGTACAGGTATTCCGCTTGTCTGACGGGGTTATCATGTAAGGCAACACCGTCTTTCATATAAAAGTGGGTAGGTATCTGTATTTCCCTCATTTGTGTTTTCTTATTATTCCGTCCGAGCTTAGTGGCCCGGCGCTTACGTTCTTCTTGTGCTTTTTGGTAGGTAGCCTTATCGATGATGGCAGGATAGAAACTGTCGCCAAGATAATGGGCTGTTTCCATCAATCGCTTAGCGGTTCCATGATAGGTTGGAATTCCGGCTTCTGCAGCTGCCTTCGATAAGGACATACCACTCAAATAATTCTTATAGAGCTGTCGGAGTTTTACGGCAGCAGGCTTGTCAATGACGGCAGTATCCGATAGCCAAAGGGTGTATGGCCCATCTAATCACCAATCCTTTCTGTGAATGTCAGTCCACATTTCATCACAAACTTGATTTCATTTCTTCCGGTAATCTCAATGTGGTCTGCGTAGCTTTCAAAAAGCTCCTCACTGTAGGCTGTTAACATTTCGGTATGAGATACGAAGTGGAGCAGCAGGTTTGTTTCCGTAACCTTTACTGAGTCACCGGTCATGCAGATGGTGATTGCTTCGATATCTGAACGATAAGTCTCTGCCTGCAGGAGGAGTGCATTTGTCTCCTGATTGTATAAAATCTGGTCGATGTAGCCCTGCGCCATCAGCTTTGTTAAGGTTTCTCGCTGCTCGCTATTCTGGGCCAGAAGAAGCTCCAAGTGCTGAATTCGCTGTACCGCTTCATCTCCAGAAGAATTCTCAAGGGCTTTCAGATAAGGAGCAAGTACTAGGCGATGCCCGTAGATGAGCTTGTTCAGCATCGTTATAAATGCAGCTTTTATCTCATCATCCCTTGCATACTTCATGCCGCAGGTGGCCTTATCCTTCAGGTGGGTATTGCAAGCCCATGCGACATACTTGTAGGTAGTGCAGGTATGAATCCTGCGCTTGAAGGTGTCGCCACATTCTCCGCAGATGATTTTTCCTGAGAATGCGTAGCGTTGCTGGTATTTACCATTGCCTTTTTCGATACCTTTCTCAGAAGCTCTTTGTGCGACCAGTGCATTGGCAGCGTCAAAATCTTCATGGCTGATAATCGCTTCATGGTGGTCTGGAGCCATGTACTGGTCAACCTCACCGTAATTGATGTGACGATTGAAGTTCTCATCGGTATAGGTCTTTTGAAAAATAACGTCACCAGTATATTTCTCGTTGGCAAGGATGGCTCGAATGGTAGTAGCGGTCCATTTGCTGTTTTTCTTGGACGCAATACCATCTGCATTTAGCTCATCAGCAATAGCCTGAGTTCCTTTGCCGGAAAGGACATCAGCAAATATCTTTTTTACAATTTCGGCCTGTGCTGGATTGACGACCATATTTTCTCCATCCCAATCGTAGCCGTAGGGCGTATAGCTCAGCTTGAAGGTTCCGTTCTGGAAGCGGCGCTTAATGGACCACTTGGCGTTTTCGGAAATGGAAGTGGATTCACCTTCAGCCATACTACTGAGAATGGCAAGGAACAGCTCACTTTCCATTGAACCGGTGTTTATATTTTCCTTTTCAAAGAAAAGCGGAATATCTAAGCTCTGCAGTTTTCTTACAAGTGCCAAGCAGTCGGTCGTGTTTCGAGAAAAGCGGCTGATGGATTTGGTGATAACAAAGTCAATTTTCTTTGATTCACAATCCGAAATCAGGCGAAGTAGCTCCGGACGCTTCTCAGCTTTTGTGCCTGTGATACCTTCATCGAAGTAGAGACCGGCGAACTGCCAATCCTCACGGGAATTGATGTATCGCTCATAATGGTTTTTTTGTGCTTCCAGACTTTCCAGCTGAGCATCACTGCCTGTTGAAACACGGCAGTAGGCAGCGACTCTGAGTTTCTTCTTTTGGGTGCTATTATTTTGTATACCTTCGATTTTTGTTACCTTCTTCACGGTAGTTCACCTCCCTTCGTTAGTGTCACATATTAGCTCTGAAAGCCTTATATATCAACGGATTTCGGGCATAATCTCCACCCAAAATGGAGAGAATGTCTCACGATTTTTCAGCGATAATTTGTTGAACTCTGACAAGGAAATAAGTCCAAGCTCCAGCATGTTTTCAGCCACTTTCTGCGCCTGAAAGAAGTTATAATCTTGTTCGATATCGGTTTGCTGGATAGGCTTCGGAGAAGCGGAAACCGGAATTGATGTTGTGATATTCTCTTGCATAATTGCCTCCAATCTGAGGAAGTTCCTCACTACTAAATGGAGGCGAGATAGTGGTTTGGCCGAAAAAAGATAAAATTATCTGCCTCCACTATCCACTGGAGAAGAGAGGCCTATTTTGACGAAAAAATATGAAAAAAAGAGGGCCTGCAGGAGAAAACTCCCACAGACCCTGTAAAAAAGGTGTACTTTATAACTTCTTTGCAAAGTCCAGAGAAATCCATCCAGCTCCGGATTTGAGCTTGCCCCAAAGAGTAGCGCCTGCTCCCTTGGACTCCTGAACAATGGTAAAGATGCCCTTGCCAGTGAACTGACCGGTTCTGTCGTAGTTGGTACCCGGACCCTTACGGATATTCAGATTGGCGATGCTGACCTGAACCTTATAGGAAGTATCCTTGGAAGGAGTGGGTGCCGGTGTGGATGCTGCCGGGTAGACAACATTTCCAGAGGCATCAAAAACCTTGTAGCCAGAATTCTCGTCTACCTTTTTCTTGGCATTGTCCAGTACCTTATAAGCTCCAATCTGACTCTTGGCATCAGACCAAGACTTGCGTACACGGTACATCTGAGTGGTAGGAGTAGTGCTGCCGCTACCAGAAGTAGTTCCAGAAAGCTCTGCGGTAACCTTCGCAGCCAAATCTCCAAGTCTGGCATAGAGCCAGTCACCCGGACAGGACTTGTTCGCAAACCATCTGTGGACAGTAAGTACCATCTCATCAGACTTCGGTGCATAATTTAAGGTCTTGTCCTTATTGGCAAACCATAAGAGCTTCTTCTTACCGTTACGCTTGCAGATATCCACGCAGAGCTTGATGAGAGATGCGTAGACTTTATCGTTCATCCAGTAAGGCTCCTTGGTATCAGAAGCGCACTCGATGGTAACGGCTCTCTGGTCGTTGGCATTGGAAGAGGAGCACCAAGAACGGTTCTTCTCCTCGACATACAAGCCGACTCTGCCGTTTTTATCGATACCGTAGTTGCTGGATGCCTGCGTAGAGGCCTTGGCAAACCAGTCACCAAGGCCTTCTGCAGTACACTGACCCACAACACAGTGAGGTGTGATGCGGTCAATGGAATGAGTTCTCTGTCCAGAATGATTTGGACTCAGTTTGGTATACGCTACCATTTTGCTGTTTGTGTAAGCCATGTTAGTTTTCCTCCTTTGCGCTTCTGTCGTGAAGCTGTTCTAATACGACCTTGATTTTTTCAGGGACCGGAAGTCCGAGACGGGCTGCATTTTCCAGAATGCTGACACCTTCATTGGAAATGTAGAAGAAGATGACTGCTGTACGAAGAACACTGCCAGAGCCGATGACGTGAGCATCAAGAATACTGCCAATGCCAACGATCAAGAAAATCAGCACCTTTCTACAGATACCTTTGAAGCCTACTTCGCTGGAGAGGGTGTGATTGCTAATGGCGCACATGACGCCAGTGACATAGTCGATGGCTACAAATGCGATGAGTGCGTAGAGCAATCCATCCCAACCTCCGAGGAAGTAGCCGAGCCAGCCACCAATGCCGGTAAAGACAAGTTGAATCGTGTTCCAGAATTCTTTCATGATAAATTCCTCCATTTCTGAAATTTGGTATAAGAAAAGCAGCTACCAGATGATAGCTGCGGATAAAAATTAAGCAGTCCTTTTCCACATGTAGCATGTGATATAGGGCTGCAAGTTATTGTGGGCACTGCCGGAACCAGTTGCGGCAGTGGAACCAGAGATAGTGTGCGAGTGAGAACCGGCGCTGGTAGTTGTCTTGTTGCTGACAGCAGTGTAGCCGGAAGTGGCGTCGATAAGCACTCGATTGCCACCGCTGGTACCCCATGAGGCTTTCTGGTTCTTTAAATCATGGGTATGCCCACCAGCGCTTGCTGTTGCCAGCGTACCTTTTGCGTGGCTATGGGAGGGAATCTGTGCTGTGGTCAGTGTGACAGTAGAAGCACCACCTGTTTTTTCTACTGTTGCAAAGTTTGTGTCGTTTGCATTCACACCGACTGGAACACGGCCCGTTCCCCAAGCCACCCAAGTCCCTCCAAAGTAAGTGGAAGGGTTGGTGTTCTTGACACTCATGTAGATACTTCCGACAGGATAAATAGCACCTGTGAATTCCTTAATGTAATCCTTCAGCAATTTGCCGTAGACCTTTACATCCCATTTTTCAGATACCTCAAAGCAGTTGTCTGTTTCAGATACCTTACCAACGGCCACACCCTTGCCACCACTCTTAAAGTCCATGACTACCGACGCTGTAGATACGATGTCTGTGATGCTGATAGTTGAGAATGCATCCTTCAAATCATAGCGGACCTCATAGGAGGTCTCGGTGGAAATCTTACCGCCACCAAAGGTGAAGGCCGTACCGGAATTGAAGCTGGCAGAGGCATTGGTCCACGTGCTACTTCCGGCGACTCGGTAGTAGGTGGAGCGAGTCACTGTATTCTTGGAACTGCAGGAAGCAAAGCTGTAGGATACCGTTCCTTTGATGTAGGTTCCATCATCGGTGAGTGTGCCGCCGCTGTTACAACGCTGCGAGTTGTAGGAACTAAAAGAAGGTGGACTGTAGGCGACGACAGAAATTGACACGGTTGCAGCAGCAGAGGTTCTTCCTCTGGAGTCCGTTACGGTTGCTGTGAAGGTAATCGTTCCGGATGAGTTAAGGAAGCCTGTCGTGAGTGAACTCTGTGTTCCAGAGTAGCCGCCACCACTGATACTGTAGGACTTTATAGTGGAGCCGTAGATTCCGGCAGCGCCATTTATCGTTAGCGTTGCTTTCGACTTCGACTGCACATAGATACCCCAAGCTGCAGGGACAGAGCCATCCACACGAGTAGCAGTCAGACTGCTGATGGTAGGCTTGACGGAGGAAGGAACCGTCAAAGTTAGCGTGCAGGTTTTTGTTCCAATCTTAGATGAACCATTGTAGGTATCGCAGGTAATCGTACAAGTACCGCTTGTCGTGCTTGGTATCTGATTTGCCAGTGTGAGAGCTGGTGTCCATGATACCGAAGTGGAGGTGGTCTTTGTCGTGATGGTCCCTGTAGAATTACCAAAGGCATAGGTCAGCGTATGGGTGAAGGAGGAAGAAGCCCTTGAGATAGTAATCGTTGTGGCGCTTCCCATATTCACTGAGGTAGCTGATACCGAGGATGCTCTTGGAATGGTATTCAGCGTATGCGTTCCACTTGCTGAAACACTGACTGCATAGGTATAAACACCGGCCTCGCAACTCAGATTGAAGGATTTTGTACCATCCGAATTATGAGCGATGGTCAAAGAGCCGGAGGCAACAACGGTGCCATTTTTCAGCTGGATACGGTTATCCGTAGACGATGAATAAACCGTAGTACCATTGATGACAGCCTTAAATCCACCAGACATGACCCAGCCGCTTGCAGAGCCAGAACCTTTGAGGGTCCATGCAATAGTTGATGTATTGTTTGCTATATTCTGACTGGACAATGTCCAAGAGAGCGTAACAGAGCGGCCTTCTTTCTGGCCGGTTGTAATACTTCCGCTGGAAGCCATAATGAATCACTCCTTTACGATGCCGGGCCTCTCCATTTGATAGAGAGGTTACCGTTACTTCTTGGGATAAAGTCAAACCATCCTCGGGTCTCATTGCCAAGGGATAGTTTGTTACGAACCTCCGCATTGGTGATGACCAAGCTGTTATTGGAGATATATGCGATTTTCTGACCGTTCTCTTTGAAGGCCAGTTCATTGTTGGAGAGCTCGGCAGTGAATGCGTTTCCGACCTTGCCAAGCTCAATAAGAGCTCCTTTGAAGCGGATATATTCTTCAAGGAGCTCTTGATTGGTAGCAATATTGTCCTTCAGTTCATCTGTGATAGTGGAGAAGTCCATACGGATTTCGCTACTGTTTTGAGTAATCGTAGATTGAAAATCCTGCTGGATAGTTGCCATTTCTGAGCGTGAGATATAGTCTTCACGGACAGCGAGACGAATCTGCTCTGAGGATTTTGAAATCTCCGAATAACACTCACGCACATTTTCCTGAATGGCTGCGATGTCATCCTCGTATCCGGCAACATTCTGGAAAGAGGCCTGACAGGAAGTGATAAGTGCCATAGGACCACCTCCTACTTGGAAACATCACACTGCAGTGTCAGTAAGCTGTCGATATCGGTAGCGGAGAGATAGATGACCTTGCCAGTCTTACCAAAGTTGACTGCATTGCCATCCTTATCCTGTGCGTACCAGTTATAGGTCAGAGACTGCTTTTCTGTTGCATCGGCCCAAGCGCTACCAGAATATTTCTGGAGTGTGACGGTCTTTGCTGAGTGACTGATTTTATACCAGAAGGCACCGGTCGCAGGATTGGAAGGTGCTGTCTCACTGATAGGGCCGAGCAGCGCATCTACTTCCTGCTGATTGGTGCGGACGATGACGTAAGGGCAGACACCACCCTGATTGTTCTTTACCGTAAAGCCTCCGATAGAAAGAAGCTCTGATACATACGGGTCAGATTTATCTTCAACTGTGATGACATCCACATAGGACTTGCCGCCATAGGTCATCGTGCAGCGGTAGGACTGAATGTTTACGATGTCGCTTCCAGATACCGTCAAGGTAGCAGAGGTCGCACCGGAGATATTTGTCCATTTGCCACCAGTGTATTTTGCCCACTGATAAGTAGCACTGGTGATAGCAGTCGTTCCAGAATAGGCAGAGGTTGCAAGTGACAGGCTTCCGGACTGGTTCATCACGATAGTGCCGTTGGGCGCATAAACGGAGAAAACAACAGCACTGGTGCCATTACTTCCTCTGGTGGACTTCGCCCATGCAAACTTCTTCACGACTGTTTTTCCAGAGATAGTGAAGGTCAAATCAACGGTACCGTTGACAACATTCGCACCGCCGAGTGTAGCAGAGGCTGCAACAGAAAGAACGATGGAACCAGCAGCAGATGCAGTTGCCGCAGTATTGGTCTTCAGGGTCATACCAGAAGGCAGTGTTCCAACGGAGCAGGTACAGGCAGTCTGTGTGATGCCAACATATCCGGTAAATGGAATCGTGATATCAAGGGCTGCAGTTGCTGCACCAGAAGAGGAGCACGCAATGGTCTGGGCCTCATTACCGAGAATGATAGAAAGTCCGCCGGTTCCTGCTGCACCCGGAGACCCCGGAGAGCCTTTGCTGCCGTCATACATTTTGGTAATGGAAATGGTGTCATAGACATCGGCATCGTCTGTAAGGAGCTTGATTTGAGCGACATTATCGACGAATACGGTGTGCGCAGGCTTTACGACGAGCGTTCCACCCGTGATGCTGGTATTGTCGGAAGTTGTCGGATAATCTGCCCATGCATCAGAGCTGTTTTTATACTGCCACTTGGAAATGGAGACACCCTGAATCTGTGCTGTCAACGTTGCCTGAGAAGCACCAACGAGCGCAGAAGAAGCATTGTACTTGAATACATAGGTATCTGCTGTCACATAAGCGAGCTTTGCATTCTCTGCATTACGCACCAAAGTGTAGGTAATATCCGATGTGATATTGACAGTGTTCTTGGTCTCGGAATCGTAGTAGCTGATATAGCAGATGTAGGTAATCATTCCGGTGGAAGAGGTAGCTAGCACATTGCTGTTGACCTTCAGGATTCCTCCGGTAACTTTCTCATTGGAATTCAGTGCTGTCTCAGCGCCGCTTCCGTCCTTACGTTTCCATGTAATAGTCAGACCAGAGGAGTTGAGTGCAACATTGGTCTGGTCAAGGAAAACGACCGGCGTAAGTGTAAGATTTGTGCTGGCCCAGCTTGGTGCGTAGGTGTGCGGCAGCACATTCGGGTTTTCACTCTGCGTCTTAGGCAGATTGGAAGTGATATAAGCCGACAGCTTTCGTTGGTCTGTAATGTCCACGAAGGTCTGCTGGCTGGAAGTTAAGATTGTAGGCATTTTCTGGCCCTCCTTTATACAGATACTTCACAGTAGAAGGATGCGTTATCTTGCACATCCTCTGTGGTTATGATGATTGATTTCGTTCCAGTGTGGGTGGAATCCCACTGTGCATCCGCCTCTTCATTACCGGATTTCCTATGCCAGACAAAAGCAGAATCCGGAAGAGTTGTAGTGATATCCTTATCCCATGAGTACACCTTGCAGGAAAGACGACTATTCTGGCCCTTGTCCTTAAAGATGCTGATGCCATCCACGATGAGCTCCGTGCGGTACATCTTAGAAGCAGCGATGCCATCCACCTTACCGGAAATACCCTCAATAGTAGCAGTCTGACCGAGCAGTTCATCCTCGATGGCTGTAAGGTTTTCATTTTGCTTTGCGGAAATCGTAGTAAGCTTGATACCGCTGGCCCCAATGGTGATGGTGTTGCCAGAAGGATTTAAGTAATCTACGGTCTTGCTCATGCAGGCGTAGCGCCCATCAATGCCATGAGGTGGAGACAGGCAGTCCACAAATTGTCTGGCGTGTATGCTGCCGATATCTGCTCCGGTGTCCGATTCGTCTACAATGGTCAGCTCCATACTTGTGATACCGGCGATAAGTTCTGCCAGACGAGCATTGGCTTTGCGGAGCAGATTTCCCGGAAGCGTGATATTTTCCCAGACCTCCGTGGTCCATATCCAGCCGATTTCTTTTACTGCGGCATCGTCATAGATATAATTTTGACCACCGTTTACAGAAGTGATGTCGATACGTTCATCGGATTCGACCTCGTTTCCTTCTTCATCGGTGGTCTTTTTCTTAGCCCCAAGTGGGATGAGAGCTGTGATGCGCTCGGTATGGTCACGGGTGATTTTGACATCCATGAGGTTTTTGCCATATTCCACGGTCTGGATAGAATGGACATTGAACTCAGCGAGGTAATCCAGAACCTTTCCGGAATCTGTGTAACGGACCATCAAATAGCCGCCATGTGTATTGATGAGCTTACTTTTGATGGCATCCAGCGTGCAGGAATACTCAGAATTGCTGTAGCTGATATAGTCATTGTTGTCCGTGACTGTGATATTACCAAGTTTGAAACGCTTCTTTTCTTCAACGGCCTTATTGTGCACGGACAGGAAATACTCCAACAGACCTTTGAGGGTCCCCTTATAGGAGAAGGGCGGCTGCTGACTATCCTTGAGATAGGCCAGAGCCGACTCACAGGTCCAAGTATGCGTATTGTAAAAATCACTGCCGTCATTTAGAGCACGGCCTTCAAATACGGTGTTGTCACCCTTTTTGCAAACAATGGTGGATGCCATCGGGTGGATGGAATCCAGATAGGGATGATTAAAAGGGGCAGACAGTGTCAGGCTATCGATGTTCTCTGCGTCCTCGGTCATCTTTGCTTCTGTAATAGCAAGCTGAGAAAGCTGCGGATGATAGAAAAGCTGACCATCAACATATATACGAAAGATACTCATAGGCGGCCCTCCCTGAAGCGGAAGGTCGTCGTACCGGTTCCTTTGATGGTGACGGTATTTCTGCCAGCTTGTAATTCAAATTCTGGAAGCGTCCAAGTGCCAGCACTGAGAGACTTTCTAAAAGTATCGCCGCTGATGCTCCAGCTAAGAGCTGTTTCTGCCGTGGTCGTGATAATAGGGACCACAGGCATAAAGTCATTTTCGATGATAAGAGTACCGGAACCAGTCAGATTAACAACCGTCTCATCAACGTGGTAACGATAGGAGTCGGCATCTTCACTGGAAATTACCAGCTGACCTTTTCCGGAGATAGGGTCATATTCAGAAGTAATCTCCAAAGTTCCGATGGCATAAAGCTCAGGTTCTTCGCTGGTCGATACCTTTACGAGTTGACCGGCATAGCGGTTTGCCATTTCAGCAACCATCTGGTCATATTTTGTTCTGGTTCCCAGCATGGAAAATGTCAAAGAAAAGCTCCGAGGCTGATACGATACACGCCCCAGAGCTTCTGTATAACGAATGGGAGAATTCCTTCCCGGCACTACAATCGTATTGGTCTGCGACTGCGGCACGGGAAAGGAGATAGTTTCTCGGAGCCAGCCCATGCCAGCGACTGATGCTCCGTTTAATTTGATTTCAGGTGTCATAGACTGAGCCTCCTTTGTAATTTTTGTGCTTTACCAAGCTCACCGTCGATTGCCGGGAGCAGGTGTCCAACCAGTGTACCGTCCTCAAGGTAGATGCCCTTGCTGGAATTATCTGCGATGACCGCCAGATATTTTTCCATTGCACTGGTATTGAGATGACTAGAAATCATCGCTTCCAGCTGCTTGTAGAAACCGGCCAGAGGAAGGATTGCTTCTGCACCGGCCTCACCACCAGCCATCAAGGAAGAACCATTCATACCAAAGATGGTAGGGCTGGTCATGATACCACCTTCCTTGTACCAATCGATAGAAAGATGAGGAACAGAAGGTGGAGCAATGGAAAGTTTACCGGATACTCTAAAATGTGGCAGCTTAATGTGCGGCAGCGAAATCTTCATGCCAGAGAAAAATCCCTTGATGGCATCCACCACACCTTTGACCTTGTTCTTTGCGGCCTCAATAGGAGTAGTAATAGCAGATTTTATGCCGTTCCATACCGAGGTGGCGGTCGATTTGATTCCATTAAAGATGCTGGTGACAGTGCTCTTTACGGAATTAAACACACTGGTGATCGTCGACTTGATAGCATTGACCGGAGTCGTGACTGCAGTTTTCACTGCATTCCACACTGTGGTCGCCGTGCTCTTTATCACATTGAATACTGTCGTTACGACAGATTTGATGGCATTGACGACTGTGGTCACCACCGTTTTTATCGCATTCCATACGGTAGTAAATACGGTCTTGATGGCATTCATCACGGTGCTGATAACGGACGCCACTGCATTGATGACTGTCGTCACCTTGGATTTAATAGCATCCCAGACTGCGATGATGATTTCTTTACAGTTCTCCCAGATAAAACGGAATGGGAGAGTGATGATATCAACCGCAGCTTCCAGAATGGAACCAATCAGCATGATGCCAGTCTGGACGATGTTTTTGATGGTCTCCCAGATTCCAGTGAAGAAGGAGACGATGCCATTCCAGATTCCTTCAAAGAAGGTCTTTATATTGGTCCAGACCTCATTCCAGCTAGTGCCAAACCAGCCGAGGACAACGTCAGCAACACCCTTGATAACATTCAGGATATTGGTGAAGAAGCTGCTGATTCCGTTCCAGATGGAAGAGAAGATTTCCTTCACGCCAGTCCATGCTTGAGACCAGTTACCGGTAAAGATGCCGATAAAGACATCAAGGATACCGGTTATGACACCAGTCACAGTGGAGAGAATATTGGCGATGTGATTAAACACTCCTTCAAAGATAGGAGCGAGAATCTGACAAAATCCATCCCAGACGGTTTTTAGTACATCCACGATATCTGTAAACTGAAATCCTAGCGCATTTAGTCTGCCTACGATTCCTTGACAGAAGCCGGAAATGGTATCTTTGATACGATTCCATGTTCCGATAATGGCATCACGGAATCCTTCGTTGGTCCTCCAAAGGTGAACAAAGGCAGCCACCAGAACAGCGATGACTGCAACAACTGCCAACACGGGAGCAGATACACCACCAAGTGCAGCGCCCAGCTTACCGAGCACACCGGTTCCACCTTGGATTGCGACTTTCAGTTTGCTGACACCATTGGCCAGTTTTACGAATCCCTGCATCGCCACACCGATTTTCGATATGGTCGTTCCGATGATAATTAGTAGCGGCCCGATGGAGGCGACCAAAAGAGCAATGGTAACAATGGTCCTCTTGGTACCTTCATCCATCCCATTTAGCTTATCCACGAAGCCTTGGAGTTTCGAGACGATAGAACGGATGGCAGGCATCAGGATATCACCAAAGGAAATGGCAAGCTCCTGAAGCTGTGATTTTAAGATGGTGAGCTGACCGGCAAGGTTGTCCTGCATGGTCATAGCCATCTTTTCAGCAGAACCGTCACAATTTTCAATGGCAGAGGATAGCTTTTCGATATCGCCCTCGCCAGCATTCATCAGAGCGAGGAAGCCAGACATGGCATTCTTACCGACAAGAGACTCTGCAGCTTGGGCCTTTTCGGATTCCGTTAGGTTTCCGAAAGCAGAACGACAGTCAGCCAAAATATCGGAAAGGTCACGCATGGAGCCATCCGCATTGGTGGTGGCGATTGTGACATCTCCGATAGCCTTACCACTGATTTTTACATCACCGGCAAGATTGTTCATGATAGTACGAAGGGCAGTACCAGCCTGAGAAGACTTGATACCGGCATTGGCCATAAGACCGATAGCCTCTGCAGTATCCTCAGCGGAGAAACCAAGTGCACCAGCGATAGGAGCACAGTATTTGAAGGTTTCACCCATCATGGATACGTTCGTATTTGCATTGGAAGATGCTGCAGCGAGGATGTCAGCAAAATGGCCGGAGTCCTTTGCAGAAAGTCCGAAAGCAGTAAGGGCATCGGTTACGATGTCAGAGGTTGTTGCTAGGTCTTCACCAGAGGCAGCAGCCAAGTTCATAACGCCCTCAATACCGCCAAGCATATCCTCCGTTTTCCAGCCAGCCATCGCCATGTAGTTCATAGCTTCAGCAGCTTCGGTTGCAGAGAACTTAGTCTTGGAACCCATCTCACGAGCTTTGTTACGAAGGTCGTCAAAGTCCTTACCCGTAGCACCAGAAACAGCAGCCACCTGACTCATAGCAGAGTCAAAGTCAGCTGCTGTCTTTACTGCGGCGACACCAACACCACCAATTACGGTGGTCACGCCCATCATCTTTTTACCAGCGCCAGCGATGGAGTTACCAACGGCCTCCATCTTCTGGCCAGCCACATCTATTTTAGAAAGCGCAGTGCTTGTAGTGGCAGCTTCCTGCTGCAGGCGTCGTAATTCTTCCTCGGTCTCTACGATTTCACGCTGGAGAGCGTCATATTTGTCCTGACCGAGTTCGCCGTTTTCCAGCTGTTGTTTCGCCTGCTCCTGTGCTACCTTGAGGGAATCCAACTTTTCTTTTGTGGCTCCGATGGCATCTTTTAAGAGTCGTTGCTTCTGAGAGAGTAGCTCCGTATTGGAAGGGTCCAGCTTCAAGAGGCGGTTGACGTCCTTCAGGGCAGACTGCGTGGATTTGATTGAAGTATTGACCGACTTTAAGGCTTTATCTAGGCCGGTCGTATCACCACCGATTTCAACAGTGATACCTTTGATTCGGTTTGCCACGTGTACGTCACCTCCTTAGAATTTATCGAAGTCCTCCTGTGTTGCAATTTGCTGGTATTTCACATTGTCGTTTGCCTTTTCCGTCCAGATGTCCATCACCATTCCGATGGTCAGAAGGTCAAGGTCTCGGATAGAGATACCGATTTCTATGCAACGCAGGAGGAACAACGGTGTGGTCATTTCCCTGCTACTGCGATGAAGTTTTTTTAGATTCGATTTCGGTCTGAAGATTCATGCCCCAGAGTTCGAGGATTTCAGGAAGCACCTCGTAGATGGAGAACATCTCGAATTCATCCAGCCAGTCCTCGATGGTGGCAGGGATGCTGTGGTCTGCATGGTAGGCCATGATATAGGCCACGTTCTCGAAAATCTCCAAGTCCTCAATCTCGAAGGAGGAACCATCATCCGAGTTGCCTTTGTAGGAAGACTCAAGACGTGAGAGGTCCTTGAAGATATCACGCTTGAACTTCATACGATAGAGTCTGGGGATAGTGGCGGAGGAACGGAACTTGACCTGTTTATCACCAATATCGATTGTTTTTTCTAACATGTCTTACGTCCTCCTTATCCTTCTGTCTTAGGCACCGGCACATAGACCTGCTGGTACCAGTTCTTATAGGTTTCTGCGTCAGTTTCATCACCGGTGCGGCTCTTTACAAGACCATCTTCTCTAGGGTCAGCAGTAAGCGTGAGCTTCTCCTTACCCGGCTCGATGGTATCTTCCTTGGTCTCAGACTCGATGGACGGACGAGAGGAAGTGCAGTTATAGAGCACATGACGGATGCTTCTGACATCGCCATCAAACTCGAAGAGCAATGCAAACTTCTCAAGCTCGGTGATGTTTGCCTTTTCAATAAGCACGCCATTGGTGTCCAGTTCTTCCTTCAGAATTTCTGTACGGAACCATTCAGGGATGAGTGCGATTTCCAAATCACCGCTGTAACCGTTGTTTGCGGTGGAACGGAAATATACGATACCGTCAGCATAGAACGGAGAGCTATCGCCCTCGGCATCCAAGCTGATGCTGACTGCGCCGGGGATAGCTTTCGGCTTTGCATAGGTAAAGGAGCCGTCCTCGCCACGAGTGAGCTTGGCGGCATGAACATTTTTCAGGTTATATTTGACTTTATTACCCATGTTGATTAAACCTCCATTTCAAATGTGTAGAGGACTTCATAGAGCTTTTCACTCTCAATCCAGACCTCTGTTTTGTTATAAAAAATGCCGTGCTCATCAAGCACAGCTTCCAGTGTTGCTTCCAATGCCGGGTCCTTACTATCACAGTAGAGCTCGATATGGACCTCATTGATTTTGTAGTAGACACGGCCATCTGCGGAGAAGTTATCGCTTCCCGGAACCAGGTAGCAGATGAATGGTGGATTTGGCGATTCTCCTTCAGCAAAGTGGTCATAGGCAAAGGGGAGGGCCATCTCCGATAGGATTTGCAGTAATCTATCCATTTTTCAGACACCTCTCAATCTCAGATTCCAGTTCTTTGATACCGGCTTCCTCTGCAGGAGCGATATGGGAACGACCAGCCACACGGCCACCGCCACGCTTGGCATGACCAAATTCCAGAAGGTGGGCTAACTGATAGCGATTTCTGGAATACACCGTGACCTCCAGCGATTTGGAGGTTTCCTTGGTGTTCTTCACAGACCAGCTTTTGCTGTAGGCACCGGTGTCTTTTGGAGCAGAACCTTGGATTTGCTTCTTTACCGTATTACCGGCTTTTTTGACAGCTGCCTTCATATCTACTGTGGCGAGGTCTGCATATTCGGTCAGTTCCTTCATAACGGCATCAGCAAGGCCATCAATCTTAACTTTCTGGGCCATGTTATCGCCTCACTTTCTGGCAGGAGAGCTTGATGCATTTCCTCTTGAAATTCATGTGGTCTACAGCCAAGATGTCGTATAACTCGCTTCCAAACTGCACCCGGTATTCAGTAGAGGTGAGCGCTGCAGCTTTCTTACAGTAGCGGATAGTGAAATCAATCTTAGAATCATCGACCACAAGACCGGCATCGGTGGATTCCTTTCCGGCTTCCGCACTAACAGTGGCATAGCAGGTGTAGTAGTCTTTCCAAGCGTTCTTTCGATTTCCGATGGCATCTGAGATGACCTCATTCTTCTGGATGATGATACGGACATTGAGTAGCTCGATATTCATCAGAAGGCCTCCTTTCTGGAACCGAAGAGAAGAGAGCGCAAAGTCAGTGTCAGAGCATGGTGGTCTGCTTCCTCACGGTGCTCGTAGAGATAGGCCACAGCATAATAGACTGCTGGCTTTGCGTTTTCGCTTTCTTCAAAGGCATCTTCATTTTGCCTTGTGATATCCATGCAGAGGCGTGTAGCCGATGTGATGAGCGTTTCAATGAGGGAATCGTCATCGTCAAAGTCCACTCGGAGATACTGTTTCATTTCTTCTAAAGTGACAATCATCGTTATCGCCTCCTATCATAAAATGAGGCAGCGCCACCCGGAGATGACGCCACCTTTATCCTTAGCCCTTAGAAGAACCAGTAACCTTCAGAATCTGAACAGCCTCCGGAAGGATGAGCTTACCATCGACACGCTCCTTGGCCACGAAGCCAATCATACCGTTACCTGCGAAGAGCTCAGTGAGCTGCTTGAAGGAACGGGTACCACGGTCACCGATGTTGTAGTAGTTGTAATCACCGAAGGCCATCATGTTTGCAGGGCAGAACGGAGACGTATAGATGTCATAGCCCATGAGCTTGTCCGGCTCACCGGCAACGCAGGAAGGTTGCCACATGAAAGCACCGTTGTTGTCCTTGAAAGAACGGATGGCTGCAACAGCTGCATCATTCATGATGAAGGATGCGTTCTTTCTGTAAGGGCGCTTCAGTGCGTAAATGAGGTCGATGACATCCTCCGGCTTCGGAGTAGCTACGGTCTTAGCAAGGGTACCGCCACCAGTCTCAGCGAAAAGGCCAAGGGGCTGACCATTACCAGTACCGTTGAGGAAGGCATCCTCCTCGGCATTGGCCAGAGCCTTACCGAACTGGTCGATGATGTAATTCTCAAGACCGAAGGCGTTATCATACAAGAGCTCCTCGGTTACCTTGATAGCGACATGGAGCTTGTGGGCATCCAGCAAAATCTGGTCGAAGGTCGCATCCGTAAACTGAAGTGCGCCGCCTTCCTCAATCCATGCTGCAGCAGGCTTGGTCGCTGCAATATTGATTTTGTGCTCGCCGGAAGTGGTAATCTTATGGCCCAGCTTACGCATGATGTTCTCTTCATTCAGAACATCGATAAGACGATGGTCATATTCCTCCGGAACAAGGTAGCCGCCATCGGCATCGACACCTTCCTGCAGGATGTTGGATACCTGAACTATTATCAGGCACACTATAACAAACTATTTTTTCGCTTTTAAGGCATAATAAAAG
>CABSEJ010000003.1 GCA_902476765.1 uncultured Blautia sp. | reverse complement strand
ATTGTCTCTTCCCTGCTTGTTCGGGTGAAAATCGGTATTAACCGACAGCCCCTTTCGTATCAGGCGCCGGCTTTTTCGGCGCCCTTGTTTTTTTCAGATGCCTGCTATCAGCCAAAGTCAGGCTCAATCAGTCCGTAAGTATTTCCTTTTCTTTTATAAACCACATTGACTTCCTCTGTCTCTGCATTGAGGAATACAAAGAAGTTGTGTCCTAAAAGTTCCATCTGCACACATGCATCTTCCGGATACATAGGCTTGAATCCGAATTTCTTGGTACGGATAATTTTGATTTCTCCCGTATCCTCTTCGTAATCCTTGTCCACAAATTCAGGCTGAAAGCCTACACCGCTCTGTTTTTTATCAATAATCTTGTTCTTGTACTTTCTAAGCTGTCTCTCAATAATCTCTTCCACCAAATCAATGGAAACATACATGTCGCTGCTCACCTGCTCGGAACGGATGATATTTCCTTTCACAGGTATGGTAACTTCAATTTTTTGTCTCTCTTTTTCCACACTCAGAGTTACGATAATCTCTGTGTCAGACGTGAAGTATCTTTCCAGCTTTCCCAGTTTATCCTCTACTGCTTTTCTGAGACCCTCGGTAACATCAATATTTTTTCCGCTAATAACAAACTTCATTATGTCCAACCCCTTTACGTGTATTTTACAAGAGTTTTCTTGTAATGTATGTCTATTATATCAATATTAAGATTTTAGTTCAATAGTTTTTAGAAAATTTTAAGGCTTTGTATATTTTGTATATAATATAGAAACAGAGGGCGTCACAGAATTTTCTCTGTACACGTCCTCTGCTATGATCTCTGTACTACCGGGTATTTCCGTCTTCCCTGGCATTGTTTCCATTGTTTTCCATGGAATCCTCAA
The DNA here is from genome assembly GCA_902476765.1 of uncultured Blautia sp. GTDB lineage: Bacteria > Bacillota > Clostridia > Lachnospirales > Lachnospiraceae > Blautia. Next base: position 65,253 of record CABSEJ010000003.1, on the reverse strand, counting down.
CGTTATCCAGGCCTCTTTCCACGTCGTTCCCAATATCCTCAGCTCCGTCTTTTAAAGCTTCTCCGGTCCCTCCCACAATCCCGTCGTCCGCCATGGTCCCGTTTCTGTCTTCATTGTTCCCATTGGTTCCGTTATTGTTGTTCTCCGTTGTGGTTCCCTGGTTGTCCTGGTTTGTTGTGTTATTATCCCCGCAGGCTGTGGCCGTGCACAGGAAAGCAGATAAAAGCAGGCAAAACATGATTTTCTTCATATGATTTTCTCCTTTTCTTTTAGTCTGCTTTTAATATGTGCCGGCAGTCTGTTTTTTATACATCAGGCAGCTTTTGTCTGACTGGGATTTTTAAGATATCCATTATTTTCCAAAATTGATAACATCGCTCATGTTATAAAGTCCCGCAGGCTGTCCTTTCAGGAACTTAGCCGCCTCCACTGCTCCCTTGCCGAATACGGCTTTAGAATAAGCGGTATGCTTGAACTCAATAACCTCATCAGGACCTGCAAAAATCACTTCATGGTCACCTACAATGGTGCCGCCCCGGACAGCAGAAATTCCAATTTCCTTGGATTCTCTCTTTTCCCTCTTCTGGCTTCTGTCAAATACATAATGATACTGTCCGTCCATTGCCTCATTTAAGCTGTCTGCCAAGGCCAGAGCCGTACCGCTGGGTGCATCCACTTTCAGATTATGATGGCGCTCTACGATTTCCATATCATATCCCGCTGTGGCCAGAATCTTAGCGGCATCCTGCAAAAGCTTTAACAGCATATTGATGCCCAGAGACATATTGGCTGAACGAAGCACCGCTGTCTCCTTTGCGGTTTCTTCTACCTTCGCCAGCTGCTCCTCTGACAGTCCTGTAGTGCAAAGCACCAGAGGCAGCTTTTTCTCTCTGCAGTAAGCCAGCACCTGATCCGTAGCCTTAGCGGAGGAGAAATCAATCATAACATCCGCCTCCACCTGGCATTTTTCAAGCTCCGTGAACACCGGATACTCATTTTTTCCATTATCTGCAATATCAACACCGGCTGTAATCTGGGCCTGAGAATCCTGGGCTACCAGATTTGAAATCACCTGTCCCATGTGGCCGTTACAGCCATTCATAATTATTCTGACCATTTTCTTCCTCTTTTCTTCTGTTTCTCACGGACGCTGACCCTTAGCCGGAGTATTGACTGCCTGTCGGTGCCGGGTACCGTCCTTTTTTCTATAGGCTTCCACAGAAACCTGTATCCTATGCCAGTTCCAGTCCGAAATCTGTCATAGCTTTTTTCAGCACTTCCTTGTGAGCTTCCTCCATTTCCGTAAGAGGCATGCGCAGAGGTCCGACATCCTTGCCCATGAGATTCATAGCCGCTTTCACAGGAATTGGATTTACCTCACAGAACAAAGCTCTCACCAGCGGGAGAACATCTAACTGCATTTTGCAGCTTTCTTCCACATTTCCAGCCATATAATTAGCCACAATATCATGGGTATATTTTGGTGCAATGTTAGACAGCACAGAAATAACTCCTTTTCCTCCCAGAGAAAGAATCGGCACAATCTGGTCGTCATTACCGGAATAAATATCCATTTTCCCCCTTGTCATAGCGGCAATATCCGCTATCTGGGAAATGTTTCCTGACGCTTCCTTTACAGCTACGATATTCTCCACATTCTCTGCCAGATATAAAAGTGTCTTAGGCTCAATGTTGATTCCCGTTCTGCCGGCAATATTATATAAAATAATAGGCAGCTTTACTGCGTTTGCAATAGCTGTGTAGTGGGCAATAAGGCCGTTTTGGGTAGCCTTATTATAATAGGGGCTTACCAGTAAAAGGGCATCTGCTCCCATTTTCTCTGCCTCCTGGGACATCCAGACAGCCGTCTCTGTACAATTGGATCCGGTTCCTGCAATTACAGGAATTCTTTTATTTACTTTATCAATAGTATATCTTATGGCCTCCAAATGTTCCTCATGAGTAAGGGTGGACGATTCGCCTGTGGTTCCGCAGATAACAATAGCATCTGTCTCATTGGCAATCTGCTCCTCTATGATTTCTCCAAGCTTCTCAAAATTCACTTCTCCGTTTGGTTTCATAGGCGTTACAATAGCTACGCCTGCACCTGTAAAAATAGCCATATCTTTTCCTCCTTATGCTGTGTTTCCTGATAAAATTCTCCTGCTTCCGGGCGAGGGCTCACTTCACCACTTCCAGGGAAACTACCCTGTCTGCCGCATCTTTCAGTGCCTGTGTCACCACATTGCCGGTCATAATCAATTCTGTCTCATCATCTTTTACTTCAATGAGAGCCATCACCTCTTCTTCGGAAACAATGCCATATTCCATTGCTCCTAAAATCTCATCCAGAATCAGCATCTCACATTCTTCTGTAAGCAGTACCTTCCTGGCAAAATTCAGTCCGTTACGAATATTCAGATTTTCTTCCTGCTTCTCTTCATCGGACAAATCCTCATAATATTTATCCTTCTTTTCAAATCTGAATAAACGTATATCCGGTTCCATCACAGAGAGATAATCCACCTGGGAAGTGGCCTTCCCCTTTAAAAACTGGATTACAATTACTCTCCTTCCATGTCCCACGGCCCGCACCGCCTGTCCTATAGCAACGCTGGTCTTCCCTTTTCCGGGGCCGCAGTATATTTGTGTCAATCCTCTTTCTTCCATAATAATACACCTCTTACAGACTGCCTGATGTAATGACAAACCTGATGTCAGTACACTGGTTTCGGTTTTGATTCATTAAGAGTTGTGTATATATTACTACACATGTAAAAATATTGCAATAAAACACTTCCGGTTTCATACAGTTTCTTCCGCATAATCCGGCTTTTCCTGCAGCCTTTTTCCTGCCTGTAGGGCTTTCTGTCAGGTAAAAACCGGAGTCAAATACCCCTATGTAAGTATCCGGAGCATCAATCCAGCGGCGATGCAAGCATCGGGGTATTAAACCCTTGCGGCAGGTCTACGTTCCACTTCGGTCGGTGCTCGCAGAAATAAAGCAGCAATCTCCCAGATGGGTCAGTCCGCATACTCCAGCTTGCTTACTGACACCTCGTAGGCTGTCCTTTTCTCTGTTTCGTTTTCCCCCAGTTTCTTAATATATTCTCTGCTCTGAATTCTTCCCCATAGAAGCACATGTCCTCCCACCTCAAAGGCAGAGGCGTATCTGGCATTTCTTCCCCAGCAGATACACGGTATGTAATCTGATTTTCCATAGGGTCGGTTTACGGCCAGCAAAAGGTCCGCAATCTCCCTTCCTAAAGGCGTTTTCCGGTAGACCGGCGGCTTGCAGATATAGCCGTCCAGAAATATCTGATTGGTCTTAATGGAGTCGTCAGCCTCCTCCACAAAGGTTAGCTCCCTTACGAATACAGACAGCACCAGCCTGTTCTTCTTTTCCTCGTGGCGGTTATAAGAGCGGAACTGTCCCTGCACCATAATATACTCGCCTTCATAATCCTGTGTCACGTCCACCAGACGTTCAGACACCATCAGCGGTATCCTGTCTTCGGAATCGCTTAAACGCTTCACCAAAATATCCACCAAATAAAAGCCCTCTCCAAAGACCTGGTGGCTGAATGTAAAGCCGGATGCGATTTTTCCCATAATGGACACCTGATTGTTTTCAATAATTTTATCTGCCATGATTTATTTCCCCTTCCTCTTTCTGGTATCTTGTCTATATCATGTTTATTCACCGTATGCCATCTTTAGAACAACTTTTTTAATTTTTTTCTTTTCCCCTGTTTTTAAAAAGGAAACTCCTCTTTTCTTCTATTGATACTTGGATTTAAGTGTGATAAAATAAATCCCGGATTTTACAGGAAAACAAACACTGTTTGGAAAAGAGGTTAACATAATATATGAAAACAACAAGAGATGATATTCGCAATGTTGCCATTATCGCCCATGTTGACCACGGAAAAACCACTCTGGTAGACCAGCTTCTTCGTCAGAGCGGAGTTTTCCGTGAAAATCAGGTGGTCCAGGAACGTATCATGGATTCCAACGACCTGGAGAGAGAACGTGGAATCACCATTCTATCCAAAAACACAGCGGTGCATTACAAAGGCACCAAAATCAACATTATTGACACCCCGGGACACGCAGACTTCGGCGGTGAGGTAGAACGTGTTCTGAAGATGGTAGACGGTGTAATTCTGCTGGTAGACGCCTTTGAAGGCGCCATGCCCCAGACCAAATTCGTTCTGAAAAAGGCCCTGGAGCTGGATTTACATGTAATCGTATGTATAAATAAAATCGACAGACCGGAAGCCCGCCCCAATGAAGTTATCGACGAAGTGCTGGAGCTTCTTATGGATTTAGACGCTTCCGACGAACAGCTTGACTGCCCCTTCCTTTACGCTTCCGCCAAAGCGGGACATGCGGTTCTGGATTTAGGGGATACACCGGAAAGTATGGAGCCCTTGTTCGAAACCATCCTGAAATACATCCCCGCTCCTACCGGTGACCCGGAGGCTCCCACCCAGGTTCTCATCAGCACTATTGACTACAATGAATATGTAGGACGTATCGGCGTGGGAAAAGTGGAAAACGGAAGCATCAGCGTAAACCAGGAGGTTATGCTGTGCAACCACCACGACCCGGACAAAATGAAAAAAGTAAAAATCAGCAAGCTCTATGAATTTGACGGCCTGAACAAAATAGAAGTAAAAGAAGCCGGCATTGGTTCTATCGTAGCAATTTCCGGTATTGCAGACATCCACATCGGAGATACCCTCTGCGCCCCGGACCATGTAGAGCCCATTCCCTTCCAGAAGATTTCCGAGCCCACTATCTCCATGAACTTTATGGTCAACGACAGCCCCTTTGCAGGGCAGGAGGGCAAATACGTTACCTCCCGTCATTTAAGAGAAAGGCTGATGCGTGAGTTAAACACAGACGTAAGCCTTCGGGTGGAGGATACCGACAGCACAGACTGCTTCAAAGTATCCGGAAGAGGTGAGCTTCATCTTTCTGTTCTCATTGAAAATATGAGAAGAGAAGGCTACGAATTTGCAGTCAGCAAGGCTGAGGTTATCTATCACCAGGATGAGAGAGGCCGTACACTGGAGCCCATGGAAATCGCTTATGTAGATGTACCGGAAGAATTTTCCGGAACGGTTATACAGAAACTCAGTGAGCGCAAAGGCGAGCTTCAGGGCATGAGTCCTGCCAGCGACGGTTCCACCCGTCTGGAATTCCACATTCCCTCCAGAGGACTAATCGGTTTCCGTGGCGATTTCCTCACTTCCACCAAAGGCGCCGGAATCCTTAACACTGCCTTTGACGGCTATGCTCCATATAAGGGAGATTTACAATACCGCAAGCAGGGCTCTCTCATTGCTTTCGAGACAGGAGAAGCCGTGGCCTACGGCTTGTTTTCCGCCCAGGACAGAGGTACTCTGTTCATTGGACCCGGAGAAAGAGTTTACAGCGGTATGGTTATCGGCCAAAGCGGAAAATCCGAGGATATTGAACTTAACGTATGTAAGACCAAGCATCTTACCAACACTCGTTCCTCCTCTGCAGACGAAGCTCTGAAACTGACTCCTCCCAGGATTCTCAGCCTGGAACAGGCTCTGGAGTTTATTGATACAGACGAGCTTCTGGAAGTAACTCCCGAGACTCTCCGTATCCGTAAAAAAACTCTGGATTCCCGTCTCAGAAAGAGGGAAAACCTGAAAAAATAATTAAAGCGTCTAAAGGGCAGTGCTGGCCTGCAAAGCATAATAATACACTAAGCTTTATATATTGGACTGTCGTTATACTCGGTTTCCGTTTAGCGACAGCCCAATTTTTTTATCCTTTTTTACATACCGATTAAATCAAACTGCTCAAAAGATACCATGACCTGATAAGCTTTTCCCGGGTTCTTGTATTTTATCTGCACTGAACGAAGCCTTTGACTGTAATACCAGCCTTCTTCAGCCTCCTCATATTTTCTCCTGTGCAGGAAATGCTTCAGCTCTTTTCCGTTCACCTTAACCCAGTAGGGCGCTTTCTCCCGGTGAATCATATCAATCTCCACATCTTCCAAGGTTGTCTTGTAAGAGCCTTCCATGGCAAAGGAAAGCAGGGTCTGTACGCCGGCCCTCATAGAAATCTCTGTCTTCAGATAATCTCCTCTCTCATAATCCATAGTAAGCCCGTCATCCTCATACAAGGTAAATCTGCCGTCTTTGTCCGGAGCACAGAGAATCCGGATTCCCCTTACCTGCTCCTTCATCAGATTATCCATCTGGTTCAGGTCCAGAGGCAGAATACCTCCGCTTCGGATAAACAAAGGTATACTGCTTAAATCCACGGGTATTTGCAGCTTCTGTCCTCCTTCATAGGCTTCTCTGGTATAAAAATCGTAGAATATTTCTCCTTTCGGAAGATAGACTTCCCTGGTCTTAGCGCCCTTCTCCACCACATTGGCCACCAGCAGAGCATCTCCAAGCATAAAGTCCACTCCTTCTTCATAGCAGCTCTCATCCTGCTGGAAAGCACTGCACATAGGCTCCATAATAGGAAGTCCGGTCTCGTGAGCCCTTTCCATCAGCGAATACAGGTACGGGAAAAGGCGGTACCGGAATGAAACAGCCCTGCGGATATGTTCCTTACAATCACTGTACATCCAGGGTTCTGTCACTGTATTATCCGTATTGGTGGAATGAATGGAAAATCTGGGTTGAAAAATTCCGTTCTGTATCCATCTTACCAAAAGTTCCGCCTCCGGTGCCGGCCCGTAAAAGCCTCCTACATCACAGCCCTGGTTAGCCACCCCGGACAGGCTCATGCCTAAGATAGTGGCAATATTATACTTCAGGGAATCCCAACAGGTCAGATTGTCCCCCGCCCAGGTCTGGGCATACCTCTGGATGCCGCAGTGTCCGGATCGGCACACAATATAAGGTCTGATGTTTTCAAAGGTTTCATGGACAGCCTCTGCTGTCACATGGCACATCAGGTTAGACATGACTGCTTTTAACCCGCCGATAGTGCCTCCTTTTCCCTCAAAAAAGCAACGGCAATCTTTATCCACCATACTGTCGTACTCACAATTGTCGTTCCACACAGAAGAGGTTCCGTATTCCAGCACGTTTTCCTTCAGCATTTCCTTCCAGCTTTCCCGGACCGAAGGATTGGTAAAGTCCACAAACAGGCCTTTTCCTCCCCACCATGTACCTACTCCCGGCTCCAGTCCTTTACTGTCCTTTACAAACATATCCTTTTCTTTCATCTCTGGAAGTTTTGGATGAACCAGAAGAATTCCCGGTTTCACATTAGGGGACACACAAATTCCTCTTTCCTTCATCTGACGGAAAAATTCCCTGGGATTTTTAAAGCGCTTCCGGTTCCAGGTAAAGACACAGCGCTTGACTCCTTCCTCAGTCTCCACAGCACAGTAGCCGGAAGAAAGCTGAAACCCATCCACAGGAATCCCTTCCTCTCTGGTGGTGTCAATGAATTCCAGCACAGCGTCATCACAATCTGCCTCCAATTCCGGGTAGTACATAGAAGAGCCCAGATAACCCAGGGCATACTTAGGAAGCATAGCCGATTTCCCTGTCAAATCTGTATAACGCTCCACCACCTGTCGGATATTGGGACCTGCTATAAGAAAAAAATCAATATCTCCTCCGTCTGTCCGGTAACGGCTGTGAGGTTTCCAATAATTACTTTTCTCCCGCCCCATATCAAAATCACATTCCCATGTATTGTGATAAAAATAACCTACTGCTTTCTTGGTTTCCCGGCTCAGCTTTATATAAAAAGGAATGTGTTTATAAAGAGAATCCGTATCTTTAGGGTCATAGCCCATGGCATCCTTAGGACTCATGTTCATAAATCTTTTGGCCTTATTAAAGCTTCCTCCTTTTTCTCCAAAGCCATAGAAACAGTCCTCCGGAGAAATCTGGCTGGTATGAATCCTTCTGCGGTTGCTGTCTTCCATATAGGCCAAATCCACAATATCTGCATGAAGGCAGGCATTCTCTTTATCGTAGACACAGATGCGGAAAGGTTCCTTCTCCACTTCTACCCGCAGAAGCTTTCCCTGAAGCACAGCCTTTTCCTGTCTGTTCTCCAGGCAGGCCTCAGCCGGGGCAATGCGCTTTCTATACCCCTTCATGATTCCGTCCATCCTGTCTTCCCAGGCAGTTGTCACCAGACTGTAGGATTCTTCCTGAAAGTCTCCGTCAAAACCTGCCCGGATTCGAATAATACTGTCTGTCACAAACCAAATCCTGATTTCCACACCGTCAGTAGGCACTGAAAAATAGCCTGCTTTCTGTTTTACTTCACCGGCCCTGGTACATATCCTCATAATACTCCTCTCCGCCGCTTTGCAGCTGTGTTTTCCTTGTCCATTTATTTAATAATTTATCCCAGAACCTGCATCCTGTCAACAAAACCAAAGCCAGGATTTACCCCGGTTCATGAGATGGCACCCCCAATCAGCTCTATAGTGATTTTTCACAAAAATACTTTGTCTATTTTTTATCAAATTTTGCCCCTTTCCAGCACAGTAATTCCCATAAATCGTCTGTTCTCCTGATTTTTCTCAGTTTTCAGATAATTTTAAATTTAACAAAGTTTTATCTTTATATTGGTCGTAAAATATGGTAAAATTAGGCCATAAAATATTACTATAAGGTTACGGATTTTTTTAATAATACATATTGACATTTTTTTAACAATGGCATATAATACCTTCAGAACTTGTTAAATAATTATCAATATCAACAGGAGCTAACCTGTGTTCCTGACAGATATATCTTATCTACTAATTTATTTTTAAGGAGGATTTCCCATGGCTAAGAAATCAGAAAGCAACGTACCGGAAACCATCAACAGCTTGGAAGCGCTTCAGGCTAAGATTGCTTCTATGAGAGAAGCCCAGAAAAAATTTGCTACTTTTACTCAGGAGCAGGTAGACAAAATTTTCTTCGAGGCTGCTATGGCCGCCAACAAACAGCGTATTCCTCTTGCACGTCTTGCCTGCGAGGAGACCGGAATGGGTGTCCTGGAAGACAAGGTAATCAAGAACCACTATGCGGCAGAATATACATACAACGCTTATAAAAGAGTAAAGACCTGCGGCGTGGTTGAAGAAGATACTTCCTACGGAGTGAAGAAGATTGTGGAGCCTGTAGGTATCGTGGGCGCCGTTATCCCTACCACAAACCCAACATCCACAGCTATTTTCAAATGTCTTATCTGCCTGAAAACCAGAAACGCCATTATCATCAGCCCACATCCCCGTGCAAAGAAATGTACCATCGAGGCTGCCAGGGTTGTACTTGAGGCCGCTGTAAAGGCCGGCGCTCCCGAAGGTATCATCGCATGGGTAGACGAACCTACTATCGAGCTTTCCAACGAGCTGATGAAATCTGCTGACGTAATCCTGGCTACCGGAGGCCCGGGAATGGTAAAAGCCGCTTATTCTTCAGGAAAACCGGCTATCGGCGTTGGTCCCGGAAACGTTCCTGTTATCATGGACAGCTCCTGCGATATTCCAACTGCTGTTTACTCTGTTATCCATTCCAAGACCTTTGACAATGGTATGATTTGTGCTTCCGAGCAGTCTGTAACAGCTATTGCTGATATTTATGATGAAGTAAAGAAAGAGTTTATCAAGAGAGGCTGCCATGTACTGAATAAGGAAGAACTGGATAAAGTAAGAGCCATTATCCTGACAGAAGCCGGCACAGTAAACGCTAAAATCGTAGGACAGCCTGCTCCGGTTATCGCTGAGCTGGCAGGTATCTCTGTTCCCAAAGATACCAAGATTTTAATCGGTGAGGTTACTTCCGTAGATATTTCCGAGCCTTTCGCACATGAAAAGCTGTCCCCTGTTCTTGCTCTGTATAAGGCTAAAGACTTCGATACAGCCCTGGATATGGCAGACCAGCTTGTAAAGGACGGCGGATACGGCCATACTGCTTCTATCTATGCACATCCTTCACAGACTGAGAAGCTGAATAAATTCTATGACCGCATGAAGACCTGCCGTATTCTGTTAAATACTCCTTCTGCACACGGCGGTATCGGAGACCTGTATAACTTTAAGCTTGCTCCGTCACTGACTCTTGGCTGCGGTTCCTACGGCGGCAACTCCGTATCCGAAAACGTAGGAGTAAAACACCTGCTGAATATCAAAACCGTTGCTGAAAGGAGAGAGAACATGCTGTGGTTCAGAACACCGGAAAAGATTTACTTTAAGAAGGGCTGCCTTCCTGTAGCACTGGATGAACTGAAAAATGTTTATCATAAAGAAAAAGCATTTATCGTAACAGATACCTTCTTATATCAGAACGGCTATACCAAGCCAATCACAGATAAGCTGGATGAGATGGGTATTAAGTATGACTGCTTCTTTGACGTTGCTCCGGACCCGACTCTTCAGTGCGCACAGAAGGGCTTAGAGCAGTTAAAATCCTTTGGACCTGACACTATCATCGCTCTGGGCGGCGGTTCTGCAATGGATGCTGCCAAGATTATGTGGCTGATGTACGAACATCCGGAATGTGAATTCGAAGACCTGGCTATGGACTTCATGGATATCAGAAAGAGAGTTTATGTATTCCCTAAGATGGGTGAGAAGGCTATGATGGTAGCCGTGCCTACATCCTCCGGTACTGGTTCTGAGGTTACACCTTTCGCTATCATCACAGACGCAACCACAGGTACTAAGTGGCCAATCGCTGATTATGAGTTAATGCCTAACATGGCTATCATTGACGCCGACTATATGATGGGACAGCCTAAGGGACTGACCAGCGCTTCCGGTATCGACGCTCTGACCCACTCCTTAGAGGCTTATGCTTCCATTATGGCCACAGATTACACAGACGGTCTGGCTTTAAAGGCTACTAAGTTAATCTTTGATTATCTGCCCTCTGCATATGAAAAGGGTGCTGCAGACCCAATCGCCAGAGAGAAAATGGGTAATGCTTCCACCCTGGCCGGTATGGCATTCTCCAATGCATTCCTGGGAATCTGCCACTCCATGGCTCATAAGCTGGGTGCTTATCATCACCTGCCTCACGGCATTGCAAACGCTCTTCTTATCGAGCATGTAATGCGCTACAATGCAGACCCGGCTCCGACTAAGATGGGAACCTTCTCCCAGTATCCATATCCTCACGCAAAGGAAAGATACTGTGAAATGGCCCGCTTTGTAGGAATCCAGGGCAAAAATGATGACGAAGTATTCGAAAACTTCATCAAGGCTATCGCTGAACTGAAGGAAAAAGTCGGAATCAAGAGAACCATCAAAGAATACGGCATTAAGGAAGAAGACTTCCTGGCTACTCTGGATGAAATGGTTGAGAACGCCTTCAACGACCAGTGTACAGGCGCTAACCCAAGATATCCGCTGATGAGCGAGATGAAAGAAATGTACTTAAAGGCATACTATGAAGGATAATCTATAGAAGAGCTTTCTGTCATAGGCCATAATAGGGAGCTGCCCTGCGAAATATGGGTCTGGAATATTCCAAACTACAGTTTCGTGAGGCAGCTCCTTCATTTTTTCTTTACTTTCCAGGTAACAGGGTGTATACTGTCAGAATAAACAGAGCTGCCACATCAAGACCTCTTATGGGGCGGCCTGCTTCGTTTATTTCCACATGCAACCAGCCAAGCGGGCATGCTTGCATCGGAGTATTTGACTTTTCATGCAAAGCTTAAAGGAGATTTTTATGTTTATCATGTTATTGTCCAGTCCTATTTGATTTCGCTTATCTGCCCGGAAAAGGCGGCGTTTTTTGCGTACCGTTTTTGTTCCGGCTTTTTTGCGAACACAAATAAATAGGAAAGGAACATAACCATGAAGAAAAATCTCTATCTGTTATACGGGATTTCTTTTCTGCAGGGAATGGTGTTCTATGGCTCTGCATCTGTTTTGTACCGCCAGGAGGCCGGTCTCACAATTTTCCAGATTTCTGTTATTGAAAGTATCTCCCTTTTTCTGTGTCTGGGAATGGAAATTCCCTGGGGAATTTTGGCAGACAAAATCGGCTATAGGAAAACCATGATCATCTGCAGTTTATTCTATTTTTTATCCAAAATCATTTTCTGGAAGGCCTGGAGCTTCTGGGATTTTCTAATGGAACGGATCTTTTTAAGTCTGGCTGTCTCCGGTTTTTCCGGGGTAGATTCCAGTCTGCTGTACCTGTCTGCACCTAAAGGCAGGTCCCAAAAAGTATTCGGTGTTTACCAGGGCCTGGGACAGGCAGGTCTTTTCCTGGCCTCCCTGTATTTTTTTCTCACAGGAGGTGCCCGGCTTCGTACCGCTGCCTTCCTCACTTCTCTGGCTTACGGAGCTGCGCTTTTTCTCTGTCTTTTTCTCCTGGAGCCGGAGCGCCTTCCCCAAAAAGAATCCCGGGAAGCCGGAGGCCCCAGAGAAGCCAGGAAGTCAGGAGTCAGAGCTACTGTTTTCTCCTTTCTCTCAGATGTGAAAGGGACGTTGTCCAAAAGAACCCTGCTGCTGTTTCTGGCCGGGGCCGGCCTGCTCACAGAGACAGGTCAAATGCTGACAGTATTTCTAAATCAGCCCAAGTATATAGCCTGCGGATTATCCCTCAAATCTATAAGCCTTATTTTTATTGTGGCCCAGGCAGTGGGAACCATTGCTCCCCTGTCCTCTTTTTTCTGTGAAAAACTGGGAAAATTGAAGTTCTCTGCCTGCTGCTTTCTCTTTCCCGGCCTTTTCTGCTTTATCTTAGGGCAAACGAAAAGCCCTGTCTGCTCCGTGGTGTGCATACTGGGTATCCAGTGCTTTCTTTCTCTGTTTCAGCCCTTATTTTCAGAGCTGCAAAACAGAGAAGTCCACGGTGCAAACAGAGCCTCTATCCTCAGCATCCAGGCTATGTTCCTGGAGTTTACCGGCGCTGTTATAAATCCTGTGTTTGGAAAGCTGGCAGACATAAGTCTCCGCATAGCCTTTATGGCCGGAGGTTTTTTCTGCTGCCTTGGCTTTTTCCTTTTTCTCTTTATTCTACCATCTGGGTGCCTTCGCCGAAGTATTCGTAAACTTCACCGTCTTCGAGAGTAATTCCTTTAGCTTCGGCCAGTTCCTTTACGGTTACCAGCTTAAAGCCCTTGGCTTTAAGCTCTGGTATCATCCGCAGTGCCGCCTTTACGGACCACTCGTGAATATCGTGCATAAGAACCACAGAACCGTCAGTGGCATTATCCATGACGCACTGATAGGTCTGGTCCTCACTCTTGGTGGCCCAGTCCTTGGTGTCAATACTCCACTTTACAATAGGCATTCCGGCCAGCTGCTGCACTTGTTTGTTGTAGCTGCCGCCGGGAGGTCTGAGGGTATCCGGTAAAGCCCCGGAAGCCTCCTGGATAGCCTGACTGGTCTTCTCTATCTCATCGGTAATCTGAGCTTCTGACAATTTATTCAGCATTTTGTGGTCATATGTATGATTGGATAATTCCATACCCAACTCATTCATTTGCTTTACAATATCCGGATACTGCTCCACATTCTGTCCCAGCATATAGAAAGTAGCCTTAGCGTCATTCTCTGCCAGGCAGTCCAGAAGCTCCTGAGTGTATTTTCCCGGACCATCGTCAAAAGTAAGAGCTATCATAGGCGGTACCACAGTGCTGTCATACCGGCCCTCCTCGTCAAAATAATAGTCCTCACCGTCCAGACTCATCCAGCCGGTTTTCACATAACCGTTTTCATCGAAATAATATTTCTCGCCGTCTATTTCTTTCCATCCATTCTGGTAAAAGCTTCCGTCCTCATTGCGGTACCATTTTCCCGTCTCGTCAGACTGCCAGCCTGAAATGACGGTGCTGGAAGTCATCTTCTCTATATCCGTACTGCTCATAACCGGCTGTTCCTGAGCCTCAATCTCACCCTGCTTTACTTCTTCTGTTGTTTCGGTTTTGGGAGCGGCAGACTTAGCATTTCCCACCAGTTTAAAGATTCCTGTTCCTAAAAGGATTAAGGCTACCAATGCCAAAACACATAAAGGCGCCAAACGCAGCATCTTCCTTCTCTGCAGTTGTTTGGCTTTCTCAGCCCTACGGCGCTGGAGAATGGCTTCCACCCGTCTGGCATGCTCCTGCTCCTCCTCTGACATTCCTTCTATATTGAGAATGGGTTTAGTCACAGATTTTTTACTGTCCTTATGTACAGCTCTTCTGTAGCTGTCTCCTGCTGTTTTCTTCTTATTCTGGCTCCCAGACACAGCCCCGCTTATTCTCTCTATATTTTTTTTGTCTATATTATTTTTATCTGTATTTTTTTTCTCTGTACTTTTTTTATCTGTACTTCTTCTGGCCGTTGACATTTTTTCTTTGTGAACCGGCCTTCTCCTGCTTTTCATTACAGGAATTTTCAATTCCATAATATCTGCGGCCTTGTCACTGCCATTTACGGCCGGCTTTTTTAACGCTTTTTCCTGGCTTCCTGCCGTTTCCTTTATATCTTTTTGTTTTTCCATAAATTTCTCCCCAGGCTTTTTTTTCATTATACCCAAGGTCTTTCTGTTTGTATAGAGGAAATTTGACTATTTTTGACTAATTTCTACAAAATTTCCAGATGTTCCAATAAAATCTTCAGGCCCAGCAGTACCAGGATGATTCCTCCTGCCAGCTCTGCCCTGGACTTGTACTTGGAGCCAAAAATATTTCCCACCCTGACTCCGGCGGCAGAGATCAGAAAGGTTACAATTCCGATAAGACCTGCTGCCACTAAAATATTTACCTTCAGGAAAGCAAAGGTAACCCCTACGGCCAAAGCGTCAATGCTGGTGGCCACGGCTAAAGGAAACATATCCTTCACTCCCATACCGCCCACAGGACAGACGTCTCCTTTGTCCAGGGATTCCCGAATCATATTGACGCCGATAAAACCAAGGAGAATAAAGGCAATCCAATGGTCCACAGCCGTAATCTTGTCCCGGAACTGGCTTCCCAGAAAATAGCCCAGAGTAGGCATCAACGCCTGAAAGCCTCCGAACCAAAGCCCGGCAATAAGCATATGCTTCAGGGATAGCTTCTGCTGGGCCAGCCCCTTGCAGATGGAAACCGCAAAGGCGTCCATGGCAAGCCCTACAGCCAGCGTAAATAATGTAATAATATCCATTCTTGTATTCCTCTCTTTTCCTTCACCGGATTTTTGACTTGGACTAAAGTATCACATTCCTATAAGAAAGTCAAGAATTACAGGGAAAAGTCAATTTTTTCTATTTACCCTTTTTCCTTTCATTTCTATAATATCTTTAGAATACATGATAAATCAAATATTATGGCATAAGCCATGATGATTACAGAACATTTCAGGAGGTATTTTTATGCTGAAACCTACGTTTCAAAACCCGCTGCTGTCAGGCTTTTATCCTGACCCATCTATCTGCCGGGTAGGGGAGGATTATTACATGGTAACTTCATCCTTTGTGTATTATCCCGGACTGCCTATTTTCCACAGTAAAGATTTAATCCACTGGGAACAAATCGGTCATGCTATTCATCGTCCCCTGCAGTTGGACTATAAAAACTGCGAAACCTCAGAAGGTCTGTGGGCTCCCACTATTCGTTTCCATGAGGGAAAATTTTATATCATCAACACTTTTGTCTCCCAGGGCCGTCACGGACAGAGAGACAACTATATTGTCACAGCCGATGCCCCGGAAGGTCCCTGGAGCGATCCGGTATTTGTAAAAGGTGCTGACGGTATTGACCCCAGCCTGTTCTTTGACGAGGACGGTTCTATGTGGTATGTGGGAAATTACATCAGTGAGAATGAACTCTATGAGGGCCATCACGGAATCTACCTCAATGAGCTGGATAGAGAAACTTTCCAATTTAAGGGGCCCAGATATATTATCTGGGATGGCATCAAAACCCGTTCCAAATGGATTGAAGCTCCCCATATCTATAAAAAAGACGGGTGGTATTATCTTCTGGTGGCAGAAGGCGGCACCTTTGTAAATCACAGTGTACAGATGGCCCGCTGCCGTACTATTAACGGTGATTATGAAATCTGTCCCAGAAATCCCATTGTCACCCATCGGCATATGCCCCTTTTAAACCCTATCTCTGTCACCGGGCATGGGGACATTACCCAGACCCAGAACGGAGAATGGTGGATGGTGCTGCTGGCCGTGCGCCCCTATGAGGGAGACCACTATAATCTGGGCCGGGAGACCTTCCTGGTGCCTTTTGTCTGGGCAGAGGACGGCTGGCCCATGATTGACAATGAAACCGGATTGGTCCAGGAAAAAGAGCGGCTTCCCAAACTGCCCCGGCACCTGTATCCCCCTATGCCTCAGTGGGACAACTTTGAAAGCCCCCATCTGGAGCTGCAGTGGAACACCATTCATCCTCCGGTGGAGCCCTTCTACTCTCTGGCAGAGCGGCCCGGCTTTCTCAGGCTTTCTCTGCTGCCTCAGGTTATGGAGGAAATCTGCACGCCTTCCTTTGTAGGGCGAAGGCAGCGGCATAAAAATTTCCTGGCCAAGACCGCCATGGAATTCACTCCCGCCGGAGAAAAGGAAGAGGCTGGTATTGCTGTGATTCAGGACGACCGGTTCCACTATCTAATGACTCTCAGGGCCAAGCAAGGCAAGTCTGTACTCCAGTTCTGGAAAACAGAAAACGGAAAAAGAGAGCTTGTGACAGAAAAAGAAATCTGCAGTACCAAGCGTCTCTACCTCAGTGTATACGGCCATACCACCGGTTATTCCTTCTACTACGGATATGAAGAGCAGGAACTGCTTCCCCTTATAGAGGATGTGGATGCCTCTCTGTTAAGCTCCGTGATAAACAATGGTTTTACCGGCGTATATATAGGCATGTATGCCAGCTCCAATCATACGGACAGCCAAAATCATGCTGACTTTGACTGGTTCTGTTACCAGGGAGAGGCTTAACCTCCAGATATTACTCTCTTTAGACAAGGGCATACATACCCTTGTCCAGAAAGGGTATCATACAGGAAAAAGAAACCGCCCCAGCGGCCAAACAAAGATATTCCTGTTTGACGGCTGCGGCGGTCTTTTTAACGGTCAAAAGGCCTTCCCGATAGTTTTTATCAGATTGTCCACATCCTCTGCTTTTACCAGGAAGTAGCTGTTTCCGTTGACTTCCACTCTGTCGTAAGTTTGGTCATAAACGTAATAAGCCACCTTTACCTGGGGATATTGACTGTTATTTCTGTTGAAGGTGATTTCCAGCTTAGGCTCTTTGGAATCTTCCTTCTCTTCTTCTATCTCTTTTTCCACCATAATACCGGAAATTTCCTGGTACAAAGTAGTGAAGATTTCTTTCTCTACTTCCTTTTTTCCAAACTCATAGCTTCCCTTAGCTGAATCCACCTTCATCTGGTAACTGTCTTCTCCTGCCTTTATATCCAGGCTTTCTACGGTATCTATATTTATCAGCACCGGAATCTTCAAAACTAATTCAAAGGGATTCAGACCGAAAACCGTCTCTAAATCTGCTGCAGATAATTTATAAACCTGGTCTTCAAAACCCTTCACTGCCGCAAAACGGTTTCCTGCCCCGTCTTCATTTCCCAGGATAATGGTAGCACCGCTGTCTGCCTCCGCCATCTGTTTCGCCTGACTGGAATCCAGGGTATTTACATATTCCAGGGTAAGGGTAGTAGCAGAATTCTGGATTCCCGTATCCGCCCCGTCCTCCACGGCCACAGGAGCCTGAAAGCTGAAGCCGCAAAGTATATCAAAAAGATTATACATAGTCTCTGTATTTACCGTTACCGTCTCATCATAGGGATTCAGGATTTCCCAGTAATCGAAGTCCATTTTATAATCAGCCGGTTCCTTGGACAAGTGAAAAATCTCTTGGCCCTCTTCCACCAGAACCACCTTTCGGATGCCGTCTGCTACAAATTGGGGATGCTCTGCCTGGGCCAAGGAAGTTTCTTCACTGCTTCCGGTATTTCCTGAGGTTTCTGTTTCTTCCTTATGGTTTCCATTCTCCCCGGTTGTGTCCTCCTGCTCTTCTCCGGTGTTGGCAGCCTCCTCTCCCTCCTGATTTTGGGAAGCCTGCCGGCTCTGAGCCTCCTGGTTTTCTCTATTTCCGCAGCCTCCCAGCAGTCCTGCCGCCAGGGAAGCCATAATACCTGCAACCAATATATTTCTTTTCCATTTCTGCATAACTCTTCCGTCCTTTCTCTTCCTTCAATTCCTTACCTTCAGCATATATAAAAGCATATATAAAATAAGGCTGTGCACTTTGCTCTGGTCCACCTTGTGCTGCCTCTCTTCCAGCTTTTGGAAAAAAATAAGGCCATGCAGTGTCCCGGGGGATTTTCTGCACAGCCTTATCATATCATTGGGCTTTCTGCGGTTCTATAGAGAAAACTATCCTCTTTCTTTATCCAAGTGTCACATTTAATTCCAGGGGCTTCTGGCCGGTCAGAGCCTGGCTTCTGGAATCCGGCTGGGAAGTTCCGGCATAAATACGGAAGTTCTTGCTGTCAATATGGCGCTCTCCCTGTTCATCCACTACTTCCATGGCTTTGTTTTTCACTACCAGGGAAATCTGCTTCTTCTCTCCTGCTTTTAAGGCTACTCTCCGGAAAGCACAGAGACTATGGTTTCTGACAGCCAGAGGAGATTCTAAATCCTTGATGTAGAGCTGCACCACATCCTCTGTATCAACGGTTCCCTTATTCTCCAGGGTTACTTCCACCTCTATATCAGAGTCTGCTGTAACCTGGTTGGTAATCCTGGCCCGGGTAACCTGAACATCTCCGTAGGTCAGACCATATCCGAAGGGATAGAGGGCCTCTTTTTCCATAAACCGGTAGGTGCGGTTCTTCATAGAATAATCGGTAAATTCCGGCATTCCCTCTAAGTCTTTATAGAAGGTTATGGGCAGCTTTCCGGATGGGGAAGTCTTTCCAAAAAGCAAATCAGCTACAGCCTTTCCACCTCTGGCACCTGGATACCATGCCTGCAGAATACCGTTACAGTTGGCATCCGGATAGTTTAAATCAATGGCGCTGCCTGCCATAAGAACCAGAATGGTAGGCTTGCCTACTGCCGTTACCTTTTCAATCAATTCCTCCTGAACCTTAGGAAGGTGAAGGTCTTTCTTATCCCCGGATGCATCGCTGTTACCTGTATCTCCCTCTTCTCCCTCTAAAGTCTCATCCAGTCCCACGCAGATAACCACCACATCGCTGTGTTCTGCTGTAATCACTGCCTCGGAAATTCTGTCCTGATTCCAGGCCAGATTCTCCACCTTATCTTTATACAAATGGCAGCCCTGGGAATACAGCACACGAATATCATCTCCGGCTTCGTCCTGGATTCCCTCCAGAACCGTAATATATCTGGAAGAGGTTCCGTGATAATTTCCAATCAAGGCAATTCTGCTGTCTGCATTGGGACCTACCACGCCAATGGTTTTTACTTTACTCTTATCAATAGGAAGAACTCCGTCATTTTTCAGAAGAACACAGCTCTTTCTGGCAAGGTCAATGGCCTCCTCCACATGCTCCTTACACTCTACTTTCTCATATGGAATCTCATCGTACTCACTTCCGTCAAAAAGTCCCATAAGGAATCTGGCGGTAAGGGCCCTGACTGCAGACTTGGTAATATTCTCTTCTGTAATCAGCCCATCCTCAATAGCTCCTAAAAGATGAAGGTAGGTGTTTCCACAGTTTACGTCACAGCCTCTCTTCAGAGCCAAAGCCGCTGACTCTCTGGCATTCTTAGTCACCTTATGGTTTTCGTGGAAATCCTTGATAGCCCAGCAATCGGAAACAAAATGTCCGTCAAACTGCCATTTGCCCCGCAGCACTTCCTCCATCAGATAGTGGTGGCCGCAGCAAGGTTCTCCGTTGGTCCTGTTGTAGGCTCCCATAACAGACTCCACATCCGCCTCTGTCACAAGGGCTTCAAAAGTCGGCAGGTAAGTTTCCCACATGTCCTTTAAATTGGCTTCTGCGTCAAACTGATGGCGAATAGCCTCAGGTCCGCTGTGTACTGCAAAATGCTTAGCACAGGCGGCCGCCTTCATCACCGGGCCGTCCCCCTGAATACCTTCCACGAATTTTACACCCAGACGTGAGGTAAGATAGGGGTCCTCTCCGTAGGTTTCATGCCCTCTTCCCCAGCGGGGGTCACGGAAAATATTTACATTGGGAGACCAGAAGGTAAGTCCCTTATATATATCTCTGTCCTCATGTTTGGCATATTCGTTATATTTGGCTCTTCCCTCTGTGGCGATAATATCTCCCACCTTTTTCATTTCTTCCTCATCAAAGGCAGCAGCCATGGCTATGGCCTGGGGAAACATGGTGGCCACTCCGGCCCTGGCTACTCCGTGAAGAGCTTCATTCCAGTAATTGTAGGTGGGAACCCCCAGCCGTTCCACCGGTGCAGCGTCATACCGCAGCTGGGCCGCCTTCTCCATAAGAGTCATTTTGCTGACCAGCTCCTCTGCCTTTTTCCTGGCTTCTGCCCTTTCCTTTTTGAAATTTTTCATGGGCGTTTTCCTCCTTGTGATAAATTCTGTATTTCTATGCATTTCCCTGATATTTTCTCAAGGCGTCTGCATTTTGTTTTCTTCTGCTTCTTATTGTATTTGCTTTTTCCTTATTTCTCAACCGATTTTTTGCGATGGATTTCCTATTTCTTGCTATTTTAATCCTCTTTTTATTTGTAACAGCCATACAGCTTTGGACTGCATGACCGAACAGTTACTTTTATTTGACTTCCTTTTGGGTTTCCTCCCGGTATTTTGTGGGAGATTTCCCTGTATGCTTTTTAAAAGCCAGAGAAAAATAATTAGTATCCCTGTAGCCTACCATCATAGCAATTTTTCCGGTTTTCAGGCTGGTAGTCTCCAGCAGAGACTTGGCTTTCTCAATTCTTTTACGCACAATGTACTCGTTGCAGCCTTCATGGGTCACCCGCTTAAACAGCCGTGAAAAATAGTTGGGCGTAATATACAGGGAAGCCGCAATATTGGAAACCGTCAGCTCCTCTGTCAAATGCTCGGAAATATAATATTTGGCTTTATCCACAATCTCATGGACGCTCTCCTCTTCTTTCCCCAGCATCTGATTCAGAAACATCTCCGTGACCTCGCAGGCTTCTTCCCGGTTGGCAGACAGCAGACTTTTTGACAATGCGTCCAGCTTTCCCGGTTCTGTTTCCTTAGAGTCGCCGATGTATGCAAAGTAGGTAGCGGAAGCCATCTCAAAGCACAGCCGCCTCACCGTCTGCTGGGACAGATTATAGGACTGGGTGGCCTTGGTGAAAGTACGAAAAGCTTTCATCACATACTCTGTGTTTCCTGTATTGCTGCACATAATCCCTTTCAGCTCCCCGTAAATATCCCGGAATATATCGCTTTTATTTTTATCTCCCAGGGTCTGCACAATATCCTGAATTCCTTCTTTTTCCGTATCCAGCAGATATTTTGCGTCATTGTAGGAGATATACAGGCTGCCAAAACCCTGGACAGAACTGCCCACCACAATTTTAGGTCTTGTGTCAAACTCGTCCTTTAAAATTTCAGACAGTTCCTCTATCTGTTCCATTACCGAGTCGTCCTCCCCGGTAAAGTACACAATTCCCACAATACCGTCCTCATCCAGAAAGGTAATTCCCTCCTCCTGGGCGTCCACCACGCTGATACAGATATTTTTCACCGATAAATTATGAAAATCCGCTTCCTCCTGAGCCTCCATGTTCCTGGCCGGCATCAGCAGAACCAGCCGAAGGTTCCGCTCCGTATCAAAGCCAAAATATTCCCGCAGGTTGCCCAGTACCTCTTCCATATCCTTCTCCCGGTGAGCCAGTATGCGCATACACCGCTCCAGCTCCATCTGCTCAGCGGTTCCCTGTGTTCTCTGCCGCAGCAAAAAACTTCTCTTTTCCTCCCAAGCCTCATCCAGATAAGCCACCTGCTCCCCGATAACCTTGGACAGCTTCTCTTCTTCAATAGGTTTTAAGAAAAAGTCCTGTACCTGAAGCCGCAGGCTCTGTCTGGCATACTCAAAGCTGTCGTAGCCTGTCAGCACAATAACCCTCAAATCCGGCTGGATGCTCCTGGCTCTCTCTATCAGCTCCAATCCTGTCATGCCGGACATCTGTATATCTGTAATCATAATCTGAGGCTTGTGCTCCTCCAACAGAGACAAGGCCTCCATACCTGTGGCCGCAGTATAGACCTGCTGGATTCCCAGGCTCATCCATGGTATAACTTTTTTCATTCCCATGCGAATCATTTTTTCGTCATCCACAATCAACGCTTTATACATTTATCATATCCCCTTTTAAAATTCCGTCGTCCACCTTTTCGGTATAAGGCAGCTGGATTTCCACTGTTACCCCTCCGTAATCGTTGCGCAGGTAACAAAAGCCGTAATCTGTTCCGTAAAGCAGTTCAATTCGCTTATTTACATTCCGTACTCCGTAGCCAAAGGACTCGTCATACTCTGACAGCTGCTGGTTCATGGTATCTATCTGCTCCTGGGTCATTCCTGTTCCCGTATCCGCCAGAGTAATCAGTACACCCTCCCCCTTTCTCGCTGCCTTGAGGACTATACTTCCCTTGTTTCCCTCTTTAATCTTAATACCGTGATAGATAGAATTTTCCACCAATGGCTGAAGGGTCAGTTTCGGTATCATGGCTTTTTTACAGTTTTCATCTATCTGGATTTCGCTGCCTATGATATTGTCATATCTCATGTTCTGGATAATCAGATAATTCTGTACATGTTCCGCTTCCATCTCCAAAGGGATTACATCGTGTCCCTTACTGAGACAAATTCTGTAATATTTGGCCAGAGCCATTACCAGGGTGGAAATTTCTTTGTTTCCGTCAGCCATGGCCTGCCAGTGGATACATTCCAGGGTATTGTAAAGAAAATGAGGCTGTATCTGAGATTGAAGAGAATTAAAACGAATCTGCTCTATCTGGTGCTGCTCCAGCTTTACCTGTTCCATAAGAACCAAAATCTCTTCCATCATGGAGTTAAAGCCTGTGGCCAGCTTTTGAAAGTCCTCTCCCATACTCTCTACATTTAATCTGGTTCCCAGTGAACCGTTGGCCACCTGGTCCATTTTCTGCACCGTCTGGTCCAGAGGCCGGTAAACTCTGCGGATAATTTTTTTCACTACCAGAAAGCTTATAACTACCAGCACCAGAAGAATGGCTGTCATAAAAAGGATAGTTCTTATACTGGGTTTATACAAATCCATGGAAGGAATACTGCTGACAATATAATAATCCCAGTTCGTTACCTTCTGGTACATATAGAGTCTGCCATCCTGGGTAAAACTGCCACGACTGCCCTTTAATTTGTCTGCATATCCAGCCTGGTTTCCCATGGCTTCTGTATCAGAATCCGCAAGAATCGTTCCGTCTATTCCTATAATAGAAGAGGCATTCTGCTGATTAGAATCCATCAGAACCTGCCGCAGAATAGCATTGGAAAAATTCATGCACAGCAGCCCTCCTTCCACTGTAATTTTATTCAAATCATAAATGGGAAAATATACACTTATGGTGTACCGCTGGCCTTTAAAATAATTGTTGGAGATTCCTACTTTCAAGGTGTTTTTCTGGACAAATCGGCACTGGGAATAATCCTTTCGGTATACCATCTGAAATTCACTGGAGCTTAGAGCTTCATTTCCTCTATACAGATAATCCTCCATCCGGTAGCTGATAACTGCCATAAAATTCATATCCGGATACATATTCTGACAACTGGACATAACGCTGTAAGTGTCATTGGCATACCTGGAATATTCCTGGTCTTTGCGGCTGGTACACTGGAGATAATTCTGCACAGAGGTGTCCAGACCCATGGCAATAGCCATTGCCTTATACTGGTTAAGGGCCCCCTGGAAATTTTCCGACATAGTATCGTTATTTTCCTGAAGAAGCTCCATGGTTTTCTGTTTCATAGAATATACAGAGGATAGGGTAGATACAACAAGAACAATCAGTGTTACCGTCACAATCACAATGGTGGTCAGCGTCTGCATTTTCTTATCTAGTTTCCAATTACTGATTTTTTCTCTCCATCTTTTCATATCTGTTCTCTCCTCTTTCCTTCCAGTCCGTAGTTTCAGTTTCATTGAAAAAGCATGCTGCTTTGCAGGATTCCCCACCTAGGTTGGGTCGCTTTAGCGACATAACTCCTCTCCAACCCAGTGTGCTCCTGCCCGGAGGGCTTTTTGTTCGCCTATAGGAAATTCAAAGGAATTTCCTATAGGCGAACAAAAAAGCTGCCGCATTAAACGAAAACTGTTTAGTGCGGCAGCTTCCATATAATACATTGTGAATCAGCCTTTTACCGCTCCAGCTGTCATACCTTTTACCAGCTTATCCTGGAAGATAATGAACATCACAATCATGGGTAAAAGCGTAAGGGTCAGAACAGCCATAATCATAGGCGTGTTCATGGAATACTGTCCCTGGAATTCCCAGATAGCCAGAGGTAATGTACGGTTCTGGGAAGACTGTGTCAGTGTATATGCAAAGGAAAATTCATTCCACATATTTACACCGTTGTAAATGGCCAATGTGGCCAGACCCGGCTTAGCCAAAGGCATAATCATCGAGAAAAACATCTTGATTTTTCCGCATCCGTCGATTTCTGCAGATTCCTCGATTTCTCTGGGAATTTCCTTCATAAAGCTGGTAAGGATAAACACGGAAATAGGAACTGCAAAAGCGATATAGGGACCGATAAGGGCCCAGATACTGTCGTATAAGCCTGTAGCCTGAGACATTTTAAATACAGGAATCAGGGTAATATGTACAGGTATGGACATACAGGCAACAATAGCCGCATAAATTGGGTTTGCCAGCTTAAACTTAAATCTTGCCAGAGGGTAGGATGCACAGGAAGCTATAAACAGCAGCAGGGTAAGGGAGATGGCCAAAACAATAACGCTGTTCATGAAATACCGTACAAATCCGCCGGTAAGCACTTCTGTATAGTTGGCAAAGTTCAGGCTGTCCGGTAAATTGAACACGCCCTTTGTCAGCATCTCAAACTTTTCTTTAAAAGAGTTCAATACCATAAATATAAATGGCAGGAACGAGATAATCAAGTAGAATATCGCCAAGGCAAAAGCGATTATCCAGCATATAATACTTTTTCTTTTATTCTTTTTATAGCTGTCCATACTCTATGCCTCCTTCTTTCCATTTAACAGCTTCATTGTAATCAGGGCAACCATGGAAATGAGAATAAACATTCCGGCAGCTACTGCTGAACCGTAGCCCATGTTGAAATTACTGAAAGACTGTTTATACATGTAGGTTGCCATCAACTCGGTAGAGGTACCGGGACCGCCGCCTGTCATTACATAAATCAAATCAAAATATTTCAGAGAACCTACCATGGAGAGAATGGCTGCACTCTTCATAGAAGGTACTAAAAGGGGCAGGGCCACCTTCCAAAAATACTGTCCTCTTGTAGCTCCGTCAATACGGGCAGCTTCAAATACATCGTAAGGAATATTGGTGAAAGCTGCCATAAAATATACCATATAGAACGGTGTAAACTGCCAGCAGATTACCACGATAACTGTCAGCAAAGCTGTTTTTGGATTACCCAGAAGGTCTATATTTCCTCCCCCGAACCAGCCGGAAATGGTACTTACGATACCGCCGTTTGTAGCCAGGGCATAGGTAAACAGGAAACCAATGGCAACAGAAGACATCAGCAGCGGAATGAACCAGATAACCTTAAATACAGTCAGTTTCTTTCCACCGAAATCCAGGAAAGTTGCCAGAGCCAGACCCAGTGGAATCTGGATTACAATAGACAAAACCATGATAACAAGATTGTTTTTAAAAGCTATCCAAAAGCTTTTATCCGCCAGCAGTGTAGCCCAGTTGTCCAGACCGATAAACTTCTTTGCGGAAGAAATTCCGTTCCACTGGTATCCGCTGGTGATAAAGGTATCAATGATGGGATATAAGACGAATACCACCATCAAAATCGTTACAGGCGCCAGGAAAAGCGCTGCAACTTTTCTTGTGTTTCTCTGTCTTAATTCCAACAGAGAAATACTTTTTTCTTTCATAAATAAGCCCCTCCTTTTTATTGTTTTCAAGAACGCTTTTGATGTTAAATATCTTACCAAAACAGGTAAAAAAAATACATAGAACAATCTTTCCAGTATCTATAAATATCTGTCTTTCAGCAGCAAATACACCTGCCTTTTTCTGTCTGCCGGTCTGGTCCGGGGTAGAAAAAGAGACCCCGTTTCCAGAGCCTCTTTTCTTATCTTGTGCCTAAAATTCCGCTGCTTATTCCGCTTTCTGAGCGTTATATTCTTCCATTGCTTTCTGCATGGATTCCTGTGCTTCCTGCGGTGTCATGGTCAGTCCGAATACTTCCTGCAGTCCGTCCAGATGAGCAGTAGATACTGCCGGCGGCAGATACTGGTCATACCATAACTGGATTTCGGATGCATTGTTTGCAGCCTCTACAACTTCTTTTGTGATGGGGTCTGTAAGCTTCTCTTCAATTCCCTTTACAGGAGGAATCTTTCCGTTTTCAACCTCAAAATCAATAACTTCGTCAGACAGATGAGCCTCAGCGCACTCGAAAGCAGCCTCCAGCTTTTCACCTTCGCAGTTGAATACAATAAACTGGTCTCCAACTGTACCAATCATGATAGACGGGTCTGCGTCAGAGCCTTCGATAGCCGGGAATGGGAACCAGCCAATCTTCTGATAAAACTCTTCACTGTCAGTAGCAAAGGTTCCGGTATACCAGGAACCGCAAAGCAGCATACCTGCTGTTTCCTGATACATTAACTGCTTAGCCTGTCCGTCATCCTCGCTCAAGGAGTTTACACCGTCTGGGAAGTATCCTGCATTAACCCACTCCTGAATTTTATCTCCTGCTTTAATAAAGCATTCGTCTGTAAAGCTTCCCTCTCCGTTTACTGCATTCTGGAATGGCTCCAGTCCGCCGTATCTTGCAGCCAGGTTCATGAAGTACATGGAACCTGTCCATTTAGAGCTGTTGGCCAGTGCGAAAGGAGTAATTCCGTTCTCTTTCAAAGTGGCACAGATGTTCTCTAAATCTGCCAGTGTCTCAGGTTCTTCCAATCCGTATTTTTCAAACATTTCTGTGTTATAGAAAATACCGGACATGGATACGTTCTGATAAGGAATCGCATAGATATGGTCATTGTAAGTAGCCTGACCTACAGCAGCTTCCATCAGTTTATCTTTAATATCAGAATTGTTGAACAAATCATCAATTGGCTGACCGAAACCGGAATCAATGTACTCATACATTGGACCGCCTGACCAGCAGGAATACATATCCGGGCATTCTCCGGAGCTCATGGCAACTACCAATTTTTCTTTGTAGGTATCGTTCTGAGTGGGAACAGATGTAACCGTGTATCCGGACTCTGTCTCAGAGTTGAATTTTTCTACTGCTTTGTTGATAACATCCTTATCCGGGCTCTCTGTACCGATATTCCAATAGACAATTTCTTTGTCTCCGCCGCCAGAGCTTTTGCCACTGTCTCCTGAACTTGAGCTTCCGCCGTCAGAACCGCCGCAGGCCGCCATGGAAGCCGTCATCAGCGCTGCCATGGAAAGGGCTGCAATTTGTTTCATTCTTTTTTTCATACTCTTTCCTCCTTTATTTTTTGCCTTTCGGCACCTTGAATATTTTTGATAGCTTTATCATAGCATTGACTGTATAATCTGCCCATAAAATAAAGTGTCCATCTTCTATAAAAATCTTACCTATGTGCATTTTTATATAGATTTTCCGGCAAACCTATCAACTCCGTTCTCTACCCTCTCTGAACAAGGAAGCAAACGGCCCTTTCTACACGGAGGTACCCTCTCTGGATAAAAACACAATAAACCAAAAAACCGGGCCAAAAGCTCCACGCTTCCGGCCCGGCAGGTTATCCTGTCTTTATCTTTCCCACTTATCACATAATGCATTTATCTGGTCAGCGAACCTGGCCAAATCCTTATTAGCGCCGCCCTCATTATGGCGAATCACTGTCATAAGCCTCTGACCCGCTGCAACTAATCTTGCAAATACTCCCGCTGCCTTTCTGCTCTTTGCCTTCTCTCTGGCGTGTTTCACCACGATTCCCACGGTTTCCTTCACCACTTCGTTGGTGAGAAGGTCCACCACTGTGCCGCTGTAAGGAGCCACGGCAGAATATCCCAGCTCCTGCTTCAGCCGTTCTGCAAACAAATCGCAGACCTGGTCGTCCCCATGGGCCACAAAAACCCTCTGGGGCTTCTCCTTAAAAGCAGCCGCCCATTCCATCAATCCCTGGTTATCCGCATGTCCGCTGATTCCCGGCAGCCGGATGATTTCTGCGTTTACATGGATTTCCTCTCCGAACAGCTTCACATCCGTCGCCCCCTCAATCAGGGCTCGGCCTAATGTGCCTATGGCCTGGTACCCTACGAACAAGATGCTGCATTCTGTCCTCCAAAGATTATGTTTCAAATGGTGCTTAATACGGCCTGCATCGCACATACCGCTGGCAGAAAGTATTACCTTAGGCTGTTCATCGAAATTGATAGCCTTTGACTCGTCACTGGTAATAGACAGCTTTAATCCGGGAAAAGCAATAGGGTTAATTCCCTGCTCAATAAGCTCCATAGCCTCCTGGTCATAGCAGTCACTGTAATGCTCCTTAAAAATGCTGGTGGCCTGAACCGCAAGAGGACTGTCTACATATACCTGAAATCCTTCATATTCAGGAAGCAGCTTATCCGCTTTAATTTTACGCAGGAAATACAGCATTTCCTGGGTACGGCCTACGGCAAAGGAGGGTATTACTACATTTCCTCCCCTGGCAAAGGTTCGTCTCAGAATAGCTGCAAGCTGATTTACATAATCTGGTTTTTCTCCGTGGCTTCTGTCTCCGTAAGTAGATTCCATCACCACATAATCCGCCTGCCGGATATATTCCGGGTCCTTAATCAGAGGCTGCTGGGTATTACCTATATCTCCGGAAAATACTATCTTTTTTTCCTGCCCATCTTCAGTCAGCCATATTTCAATGCTGGAAGAGCCCAGAAGATGTCCTGCATCTATGAACCGCACTTTAATCCCTTCTGCAATCTGAATCACCTGCCCGTAGCTGCAGGGAACAAACTGCCGGATTACTGCCATGGCATCCTCCATAGTATAGGCTGGCACAAACTCAGGCTGTCCGTTTCGCCTTGCCTTTCTGTTTCTCCACTCTGCCTCAAACATCTGGATATGGGCGCTGTCACGAAGCATAATGTCGCACAAATCGCAGGTAGCTGCTGTGGCGTACACCGGCCCCCTGAATCCTCTGGCATAGGCCAGGGGAAAATTTCCCGAGTGGTCTATATGCGCATGGGTTAAAAGGGCAAAATCTACATCCGAGAACGCCACCGGAATATCCTGGTTCTCATACTGGTCCGGCCCCTGCTCCATTCCGCAGTCCACCAGAAACCGTTTCCCCGCTGCCTCCAGGAAATAACAGCTGCCTGTCACCTCATGGGCAGCACCTATAAAAGTCAGCCTCATAAGAAAACCCCCTTTGCAGTAAAATATAAGTTTATATGACTATTATAACTCAAAGCCCTCCATGGGGACAGAGATATTCACCATATGTATCCAAAAAATTTGCATTTTATTAAAACTATATAGATAGTTTCTCTATATACTCCATTTATCAACTAGAGGAATTATGCATATAATATAAAAAAATTTCAGGAGCACAGCATATGGATTACTTAAAATTAGGGCAGCGGATACGGCTTTATCGTGAAAAACTGAAGATGACGCAGCAAATGCTGGGAGAACAGGCCGATTATTCTGTACAGCATATCAGCCATATTGAAACAGGTAAGACCAAGCTTAGTGTAGAGTGTCTCTTTGACATTGCCAATGCTCTGAATGTATCTGTTGACGAACTGGCCTGCGGCTATGTTGCTTCCTCCTCTGTAATCCTGGACGAAGAAATCAGCGCTCTTCTGGAAGATTGTACACCGAAAGAAAAGCATATTCTCCTGGAGACTTTGAAAACTTTAAAAGCAAGCCTCCGGCAGGAGGAAGAAACGGAATAACTTACTCTGCAGACTGAACCGGAAAAAAGCAGTTTATTCCTGCCAGCAACGAGCCAAATGGATACGGTGCTTGCATCCAGGTATTTGACTAACACAAAACAAAAAACGGTATGAAAGAGGTCTCACTGCCTGCCTTCATACCGTTTTTCTATTGTCTGTATGCTTACCCGCCTTTTATCCCAGGTATTTCTTTAATAGCTCTACTTTATCCAGTCTCTCCCATGGCAAGTCTAAATCATTTCTTCCGAAATGTCCGTAAGCTGCTGTCTGTTTATAGATAGGACGGCGTAAATCCAGCATTTTGATAATGCCAGCCGGTCTTAAATCAAAGTTTTCCCGGATAATCTCTACCAGACGGCTGTCGGAAACAACTCCTGTTCCGAAGGTATCTACCATAACAGAAGTGGGACGAGCCACACCGATAGCATAGGAAAGCTGAATCTCACACTTCTTGGCCAGTCCTGCTGCAACAATGTTCTTGGCCACATACCTGGCCGCATAGGCTGCGGAACGGTCCACCTTAGTGCAGTCCTTTCCGGAAAAAGCGCCGCCGCCGTGACGGGCATATCCGCCGTAGGTATCCACGATAATCTTACGTCCGGTCAGTCCGCTGTCACCATGAGGGCCGCCAATGACAAAGCGTCCGGTGGGATTGATGAAAAATTTGGTGTCTGCGTCAACCATCTCCTTGGGAAGGATAGGGTCAAACACATACTTTTTAATATCTGCGTGAATCTGCTCCTGGCTTACATCCGGGTCATGCTGAGTTGAAAGAACAACTGCATCCAGGCGAATAGGTCTGTCATTCTCATCATATTCCACAGTAACCTGTGTCTTTCCGTCAGGTCTTAAATAAGTAAGCGTACCGTCTTTGCGCACCTTGGTGAGCTGTCTGGACAGCTGGTGAGCCAGTGCAATAGGATAAGGCATATATTCCGGGGTTTCGTCTGTGGCAAAACCGAACATCATTCCCTGGTCTCCTGCGCCGATAGCCTCCAGCTCTTCCTCAGACATTTTATTCTCCTTAGCCTCCAGAGCCTTATCAACACCCATAGCAATATCTGCGGACTGCTCGTCAATGGTAGTAATCACACCACAGGTATCTGCGTCAAAGCCGTACTTTGCCCTGGTATATCCGATTTCTCTTACCGTGTCTCTTACAATTTTAGGAATATCCACATAAGCGCTGGTGGTAATCTCTCCCATGACCATCACCATTCCCGTTGTAGCCGCTGTCTCGCAGGCCACACGGCTCATGGGGTCCTTTTCCATAAGAGCATCCAGAATAGCGTCGGAAATAGCGTCGCACATTTTATCCGGATGTCCCTCTGTTACTGATTCTGAAGTAAACAGTCTTTTTTCCATAATACATCTCCTTTTTATTTTCTGGCGTATATTTTCTCTTTCTGTCATTTTCTCACACCGGTTCATTTCTTCAGCCGAAATCAAAACGGTAAGTTACCTCATTGCGGCGTGTACATTCCGCCCGGCAGGGCTCTCCGCCTGGGTTGGGGTCGCTTTAGCGACATAACTCCTCTCCAACCCAGTGCGTTCCTACCCGGAGGGCTTCTTGTTCCATAGGAAATTCAAAGGAATTTCCTATGGAACAAGAAAAGGGCCCGGCTAAGCGGACCCATTTTATCTTTAAATGACTCCTCTTATTGTTCGAATACTCGCTCAGGCTGGCACCTTCCGCTATGCGGGGTTGCCGTGACTTCACAGTTCCTATGTAACTCCATCACTCTAAATAAGAGAAAATATATCTTATTTTCAGTTTTCGTCTAATACAATACCCTTTTTTCCACGGTTCGTCAAGGGGTAATTTCATCCAACCCGAAGCTGGAATTTTTTCAGCTCTTTCTCGCTGGATACCTTCTCAATCTCAGCACCCAGACTTCTCAGCTTCTCCTCAAAACGCTCATAGCCTCTCTGGATATATACAATATCGTCTACAACAGTAAAGCCTTCTGCTGCAAGGCCGGCAATTACCAGGGCTGCTCCGGCTCTCAAATCCGGTGCGCTGACTCTGGCTCCTGTAAGCCTTTCCACGCCGTCAATAATGGCCGTGTTGCCTTCCACCTTAATATTGGCGCCCATTCTGGCCAGCTCGTCTGCATATTTAAAACGATTCTCGAAAATACTCTCTGTCACAATGCTTGTCCCCTCTGCCAGGGCCAGAGCCACTGCAAACTGGGGCTGCATATCCGTTGGATAACCGGGATATGGCATGGTCTTCACATTGGTACGTTTCAGCCGTTTACTGGCAACCACACGGACAGCATCGTCAAATTCCTCTACCTGACATCCGATTTCCTCCAGCTTGGCTGTGGTGGCTTCCAAATGCTTTGGAATTACATTTTTTACCATCACGTCTCCCATGGTGGCCGCTGCGGCGCACATGAAGGTTCCCGCCTCTATCTGGTCCGGAATAATGGAATAGCTGGTGCCGTGAAGCTTCTCCACGCCACGGATACGGATAACATCTGTTCCTGCACCTTTGATGTTGGCTCCCATGCTGTTTAAAAAGTTAGCCACATCTACCACATGAGGCTCCTTAGCTGCATTCTCAATGGTGGTATTTCCATTAGCCATGGCTGCCGCCATCATGATATTGATGGTAGCGCCCACAGAAACCATATCCAGGAAGATATGCTTTCCTTTCAGCTCCTCCGCCTTTGCCACAACAGCTCCGTGGATAATATCCACAGAAGCGCCCAGAGCCCGGAAGCCCTTTAAATGCTGGTCAATGGGACGGCTTCCAATATTACAGCCTCCCGGAAGAGGAACCTCTGCGTTTTTGTATTTTCCTAAAAGGGCTCCTAAAAGGTAATAGGAAGCTCTTATCTTCTTAATATATTCATATTCAACCGTAACATTTCCAATGGTAGCGCCCATAATCCTTACTTCCGTAGGGCTGATACGCTCTACGCAGGCGCCGATTTCCCGGATGGCCTCCAACAGAACATTTATGTCCCGCACATCCGGCAGATTTTCAATGTGTACCGCTTCATCTGTCATAATTGCCGCTGCTAAAATAGCAAGGGCTGCATTTTTCGCACCGCCAATCTCGACCTCTCCCACTAACGGGTTGCCGCCTTTGATAACATACTGTTCCATATACACACCTCTTATTTTAGGCTTTGAAGCCTGTCTATATTTATACCTGCCTGTCCCCAAACAGGCAGTGCAGTCTGTTTTCTGTCTCCAGAATAAGCCCGGCTGCTCTATCTTTCCTCTATATTTATACTCAAAAATCCCTGCTCTCAGTGTACAAAAAGCCAAAGGCTCCTTATAGACTGAGGATATTACTATTTTATGGCTTAACTATTATAATATAACAGTTACTTGGTTTTGTAAATAAAAATTAAGATTTAACCGTGGCTCTTCTTGGACTCCCCTTACCTTTATTCTGTCATCTCTTTAATACTTCCAGTATTTTCTGTAAAGTTCCTTCTGCATCTGTATTTTTTTCATCAACAGTCACATCTGCATAGCTTTCATACAAGGGCACTCTCTCCTCATACAAATCTTCCAGGCTCTGTCCGTCTTTCAAGACAACTCCTCTTCCAATAAGATTTCCAAGACGCCGCTTTAATATGTTGTAATCCAGCTTCAGATAAATAATTGTTCCGATTTCTTTTAAATGCTCCATGGCTTCCCTGCAGTATACTACGCTTCCTCCTGTGGCAATGACACACTGGGTTGTCTGGATGGAGGCGTTTACCCGGCCCTCAATCCGCAGAAATCCCTCCTGTCCCTCCTGGGCAATGATTTCCTTTAGACGCCGCTTCTCCTGCTTCTGAATCAGTAAATCCGCATCCAAGAACTCATATCCCAGCACCTTGGCCAGGATTACGCCTACTGTACTTTTCCCGGAACCGGGCATACCAATCAGTACGATATTGTCTTTCATTTTTTCTGTCTCTTCTTTCTCTGTTTTTTAATACTGTATCCAAAGGTTCCCAGCTTTTTCCCCAGACCGTAATACTCGCCGTGGGAATACACAATAGGCTGGGCTTTTGCCAAATCAAATTTTCCTTTTTCATCCATATACTTCGTATCCACATGAACGGCCAGTACATCCGCCAAAAACACACT
This sequence comes from uncultured Blautia sp., assembly GCA_902476765.1. GTDB lineage: Bacteria > Bacillota > Clostridia > Lachnospirales > Lachnospiraceae > Blautia. Next base: position 31,074 of record CABSEJ010000003.1, on the reverse strand, counting down.
ATGGCTTCCGTAGTCCTTCCGCTCTCTCACCCTGCACTCAATAGAAACCGGGGATTCCTGAATCATCGGAGCGCCCACATGAGTGGCAGGCTCTCTTGTAAGCTTTGCCTCTTTAAATTTATCCACGTCCCTGCCGGATTTCACACCACAGTAATCCGTGGCAAAGGCCAGCTTCTCGGTAGTAAGATTTATCACAAATTCCCCTGTCTCCTTTATCATTGGATAGGAATACCGCTCCGGACGCAGGGAAATGGATACCATAGGCGGATTGGTACACACGGTTCCAGCCCAGGCCACCGTAACAATGTTGTCATGTCCTTCCTCATCCGCCGCCGTGACCATGACCACCGGCAGGGGATACAGCATATTTCCGGGCTTCCATTCTGTTTTTGCCATTCTTTTCTCCTTTTCTGGTTCTAATTGGCTTTTGGTCTTTCTACTACGTCATTATGCTGAAAATGAACGTGCCAGTACACTGTCTTACCGTTTCACTGAGAATGCTTTTTTGAGAGTGCAGTTGTAAAAACGCAGGCGTAGCGGGCTACGCTGAGGCTTTTACAACTGTGCTATCGGAAAAGCAGGCCAGTGAAACGTGAGGATATTTAAAGTGGATGGCACTAATTATTATTCTGCTGCAGTGTACCGATAAAGGCGGGAATCAGCTGTTTTTTCCTGGATACCACTCCCGGAAGGATGTAACCCCCGTCTTCTTCTCTGGCCTCAAAGGACTCCTCTACCAGACGCCCGCTTCCTTCCCCGAAGCAGATTATCTCTGAGGATTCCTCTAAAATATTAGTGAGCATAAAGAACACCATGGAAATCCCGTTCTTTCCGTATTCGTGCTTCATAAAAGGTATGAGCCGCTTTTTCAAATCGTGAAGCTGCTGGGCGTCCATGGAGCTTATCTGTCCCACGCCGAAATTTACCTTATCCGAGGTAAACCTCTTGAAATCCTGATAGAATATAACCTCTGTGGTCTTTCCCTTCAGATTGCTGCCTGCAGTAAACATTTCTTTTGCAAACTCTTCAATATGGATTCCTGCCATAAGGGCCAGGGCTCCTGCTGCCATTTTGTCTGCAGCGGTACAGGTGGGGGAACGGAACATCAGGGTGTCCGAAACAATAGCAGCGCACAGAAGTCCTGCTATCTGAGGTTTAATTTCCAGGCCCCTTTCCACATACATCTGATAAAGGATTGTAGCCGTACAGCCCACCGGCTGATTCCGGAACATAATAGGCTGCAGAGTCTCTAAGGAACCCAGTCTGTGATGGTCTACTATCTCCAGAATCTCTGCTGCATCAATATTGTCCACAGCCTGGGATTTCTCGTTATGGTCCACCAGAATCAGTTGTTTCTTCTTCATTCCCAGAAGATTTCTTCTGGACACGGTGCCTATATATTTCCCGTGTTTATTCACCACAGGGAAAGCCCTGTGCCGGTTCTTTACCATAATGTCTTTTATATTATCTGTAAAATCATCGGTCTGGAAGGTTATCAGGTTGTCCTTCTTCATGATGTGCTTCACTGGTATACTCTGGTTAATCAGTCTGGCCACGCTGAAGGTATCCAGAGAAGACTGGATTATCACACACTCGTTTTGCTCCGCCGCCTTCTTAATATCCTCCGAAACCTCTGCATGATTGCAGACAATCATACAGCTTACGTTCTGCTCAATAGCACACTTGTGGTCCTCATACCTGTCTCCCAGAATGGCTAAATCATCTTCTTCTAAAAGCTCTCCCAGCTTATCGGGATGAGCCGCTCCGATGACTACCTTTCCCTTCATAAAATAGCCGTGAGGATTTCCTGTCACCACTTTTCCTTCTACAGTATTGGCAATGCTCCTATACTGGGTTCTGGCATTGGAAAGAAAATAATTGTCATGAGCATCCATATAGGATTTTGCTATATCTCCGGTAGTAATCAGTCCTTCCAGCTGTCCGTCCTCCCTGGTAATGGGAAGAGTTACAGCGCTGGACTCCTTCATGATAGCCCAGGCATCTTTGATAGAAATACTGCTGGAAACTCCCGGTGTCTCACGGATTTCCATGTCCTTCACCTGGGTTCCCACATCAGACAGATACCCCGGCGCTTCCACACCGAACCGCTTCAGTACATATTCTGTTTCCTCGTTTATCTGTCCAGCCCTCTTGGCCGCATATCTATGACCCGTATTCATCCGGTTCTTAATATCCGCATACGCAATTGCGGAGCAGATAGAATCCGTATCCGGATTTTTATGACCGATAACATATATTTTTCTCTGTCTTGCCATAGCTCCTTATTCCTTTCTCCCTTGGCCTTTCGCCCTTTGGCTCATATTTTCTCATATATTCCAGCCTTTTTTTTTATACTATCACACTTCTAATTCCATGGCAATTATGATATAATGAGCGATAGCGAGCCAAAGCTGGCATAGTTACTGTTCACATAGCAGCCCCACACTTGCTGTGGGGCTGCGTAAGAACATGATTCAGGTGTGAGCAGGCTCCTTTTGCGAAGCAAAAATTTTAATGGGCCTGCGAATGTTACTGTTTACAAGATACGAGTGAACAGTAACCTGGCATAGGCAAAAGGCGCAGCCTGTTCAGAGTCAACGACAAAGGACAAGGAGATATGGCAGCCTGGCATCGGCAGATACCGCAGCGCAGACTGATATTGCTGTGGGCATCGTCACCTACACTTACATGCAAGACAAGGAGGAGATAAAATGTCTGAAGAAATGAAAAAACAAGAATCCATGGACGATTACATCAATGAAATCAATGCATCCTTTTCTGATTTCCGGGACGATGATATGCAGGTCTGGGATAAACTGGTCCAGATGAAGGAAGACAAAACCGAGTTTGAGGTAACCGTAGAAGGCGTTGTAAAAGGCGGCGTTATTGCTTACGTGGAAGGCATCCGTGCCTTTATTCCCATTTCTAAACTGGCCCTTCACTATGTAGAAAATCCTGAGGACTATCTGAAAAAAACTTTAAATGTAAGAGTTTTTGAGGTGGACGAGCAGGAAAACCGTTTGATTCTCTCTGCCAGGGAAATCCTGAAGGAAAAAGAAGATGCCCAGAAGCGGGAAAAAATCGACAATATTAAGGTAGGAAGCATTGTGGAAGGAACTGTGGAATCTCTCCAGACCTACGGAGCCTTCATAGACCTGGGCGACCATATCTCTGGTCTTGTCCATGTATCTCAGATTTCCGAAAAACGAATCAAATCACCGAAAGCTGTTCTCTCTGTGGGAGACCATGTGACAGCTAAGGTTATCAAAAACGAAGAGGGAAAAATCAGTCTCAGCATGAAAGCACTGATGGAAGTCAAGGAAGAACAAGAAGAGCCTGTGGATTTTGATATGCCAAAGAGCGAAGAAATTTCTACTTCTCTGAGCTCATTGTTAAAAGGCTTAAAACTGGACTAATGATTACAGGGGAGAGACAGTTGTGAAAAAATTATTAAACCGTATTTTCATCGAAGGGCTTAGCGGAATGGCTTACGGTCTTTTCGCCACACTTATTATCGGAACTATCATACAGCAGATTGGAAATCTCATAGGCGGAAGCTGGGGCACTCTGATTTTTCAGTTTGGAAAATTTGCAGCAGCTATGACCAGCGCAGGTATCGGCGTCGGTGTTGCCTGCCGCTTTAAGGAAAGCTCCCTGGTGGTATTATCTGCAGCTACCGCCGGCATGGTAGGCGGCTTTGCCTCCAAAATCAGCGCCGGAACGGTCTTCGCCGAAGACGGCTCCCTGATTCTATCCGGACCGGGAGAACCTTTAGGCGCCTTTATAGCCGCATACATTGCCATTGAACTTTCCCGTCTGATTGCCGGAAAGACCAAGCTGGACATTATCCTGGCCCCCATGGCCGGTATTTTCGGCGGTTCTCTGGTAGGCATGTGGGTAGGTCCTCCCATCAGCCGTCTGATGAATGAGCTGGGCCGTCTGATTAACTGGGGAACCGAGCAGCAGCCCTTCCTCATGGGAATTGTTGTTTCTGTAATCATGGGTATGGTCCTTACTCTGCCTATCAGCTCCGCTGCTCTGGGCGTTATTCTGGACTTATCCGGTCTGGCTGCAGGCGCCGCCACCATCGGCTGCTGCTGCAACATGGTGGGCTTCGCTGTGGCCAGCTATAAGGAAAACGGCCTCTCCGGCCTGATAGCGCAGGGCATCGGAACTTCCATGCTCCAGGTGCCCAATATCATGCGAAGACCTCTCATATGGCTGCCTGCCATTATTTCCAGTGCCATACTTGGCCCTGTAGGCACTATGGCCGCCCATATGACCAGCAACGCCACCGGCTCCGGCATGGGTACTGCCGGCTTTGTGGGGCAGATTATGACCTGGCAGACCATGGTTCCTCAGGAGGGAGCTATGATTGTTATGATTAAAATTCTGGTCCTGCATTTTATTCTTCCCGGCCTGCTGGCTCTTGGCATTTCCAACGGTATGCGTAAGCTAGGCCTGATTAAAGACGGAGATATGAAGCTGGAAATTTAATAGAACAGTGTTATTGTGCGTCAAACTTTTGACACTCTGCCGCTTTTTTGCTATACTAGGAAAAAGCGGCTTTTTTTTTGTGGTTTTTAGACAACTCCCCAAAATACAGCCATCCGAAAGGGAAACGGAAGTTAAGAAGGAGGTGAAAACGGTGGATAAATTCCCAAACCTGAACTATTATGAGGACGTGGACAGCTGGGAAACTCTGATGTTTCTCTACAATGCTGCTTTAAAGGAAATCAGCACCAAGATAGACATTCTCAACGATGAGTTTCAGCATGTACACCACTACAATCCTATCGAACATATTAAGTCCAGGATTAAAACCCCTGAAAGCATTGTGAAAAAACTGAAGAAAAACGGATATGAATCCAGTGTAAAAAACATGGTAAAATATGTAAACGACATTGCCGGAATCCGCATCATCTGTTCTTTTACTTCAGATATTTATCTGATTGCAGACATGATTGCAAAACAGGGGGATTTAAAAATCATTTCTCTCAAGGACTATATCAAACGTCCCAAAGAGAGCGGCTATCAAAGCTATCACATGCTGGTTGCGGTTCCTATCTATCTTTCCGGCAGCTTTGTGGATACTATCGTAGAAATACAAATCCGCACGGTTGCCCAGGACTTCTGGGCCAGCCTGGAACATAAAATCTATTATAAATTCGAGGGCAATGCCCCTGACTACATCAGCCAGGAGCTTCAGGAATGCTCCAAAATAGCGGCGCAGCTTGACGCCAGAATGCTCTCCTTAAATAAAACCATTCAGGAGCTGACAGAGCGGCCTGAAAAGAAAAACCCATTTTTCAGGCAGGCTAAGTGAGGAACTGCCAAGGGCCGGGATAAGAAGTCCGTAATAAACGGCTTCCTTTCCCGGCCCTTAATTATGGCCTTGTCTGCTTCATTATCCGCAATCTATAATACCTTAAGTATACCAGGGGCGTTATCTCAGGAAAACAGTCCCTTGATAAAATCTATAATTTTCTCAAAAAATCCTTTGACCTGCTCCTGGTCAATATTGATGTTCAAGTCCAGCCCTGCAATCTTGTCGTAAAGATTCTTGGCCTGCTCCTTCAGGCTGTCAATGTTTAAGTCCAAATCGCTGATTTTCTCCATCAAATCAATAATGGCCTGCCGGTCTTCCTCTGAAAGATGCACTTCCATTTCCTGAGCAGCCTTATCTACCACTTCTCCAATTTCCTCTTTGGTAACTGCGCTGCCTTCTACAACCTCTTCTTTTATAGCTCCTACCAATTGTTCTGCCTTTTCCTGGTTCCCCACACTTTCCGCCACCTGTCCGGTAACTACCAGCTCATTAGTGGCTGTGTCTGCGTTTTCGGAATCCACCTTTTTGCCTGTCATGTTTTCGTAGGATTTAATGGCTCCCACCAGAGCCGCAGTACCGGAAATATTAAAGGGTCCTGCCACCTTGATGTCAGCGTCCTTGATGCCGGCTGTGGCCAGAGCATTCTCATACATTCCCGCCGTACAATAGGTAATGTTGCTGGTGGAAACAGTGATTCCGCTGCCTTCCTTCTTCCCTTCCACCAATACCGACGACAAAGCCCTGGAGCCTATAACGCTCTGAGACAGATAGGAATCCAGATAATCATGTTCCTCCGCATTTGTCACTGTAGCTACGGTATAATTTTTCAAATCATTTTCCGTAACCCCCAAAAGCTTCAGAACCGTGGCCCTCTCTTGCTGGTTCAAATCCGCCCCCAAAGATACATAGGGCACATCCGTCTTGGCCTGGGTGCTGTCCGCAAAGGCAGCCACCGGGGAAAGTACCGTCAGAATCCCTGCTAATACTATGGCAATGCTTCTTTTTCTCATATACTCATCTCCTGGTTAAAGATATTTTCTTTTTGATTTTCTTTTTAGCTACGGCTCATTATAGCACAGATTCCTTGGCAAAACATCTAAAGTTTCTATAATTTTTTCTTAAGAAGTTCTTTATGTTCTTTACTTTTGGAGTTTTTGAGGGGATGAATGCTATTCTCTAAGTATCCAAACCAGCATTTCCCCTTCCCCTCTGTTCCCCCAAAGGAAATAGGGAATTGCCGTTAAAAAGGTCTCTCTGCTACTCTCTTGTCCAGTATAATAAGGTCGCAAGTCCTCTTCACTGCCGGCTTTTCTCACACCTTCCACCTGGAGTCGGACTCCTGTTCCAAGAATTTTTTTCTCTTTTATCTTTATACCAGGATTTCTTCTTATGCGCAGTTCTTCTAAATATTTTCCGTTATCTTTTTCTTCAATACAATAAAGTATAGGACCTCTCATCACTGCTGCTTTTCCCAGATTATAAATAATCCTGGGATTAGACTGCAGTACCACCGGCATCATCTCCATATGTAATCCCACTCTCATACCGGAACCATTGTAGGGAAGATAGGCATATCCATCCTCATAGCAGATTTCTTCCCGCTGCCGCCCATTCACGCAAAGCTTCCAGTCTTTACACCAGCCAGGAATACGAATGGCAATCCTGGATTTTCCCACTCCGGATATTTCCAGCTCCACATCTCCGCTCCAGGGATAATTGGTTTCCATTTGAATATGCAGATTCCCTCCTTTCCCTTTAAAATCACCCGTACACTGTGCAAACATCTGGATAAAGACCGTATCTTCATTTTCTCCTAAAATATATTTTCCAAGTCCTCCAAGAGTTCTGGCTATATTTGGCGGACAGCAGGCACAGGAATGCCATTTGGGCCTGCATGCCTTCAAATGAAAACGCTGGGGATTCGCCTTATAAAAATAGGGTTTCATTTCCATTGGGTTGGTATAAAAAAAGTGTTTTCCATCTTTACCCAGAGCAGCCAGCACAGTATTATACAGAGTATTCTCAATCACATCTCCGTAACAACCTTTCCCTTCCGCCTGATACAATTCCTGGGAAAAGAACACAAGTCCCAAAGCGGCGCAGGTTTCTGAATAATTAGTGTCATTGGGAAGGTCATAATCACGGGTAAAGGCCTCTCCCGATGGAGTAGAACCGATACTGCCGTTAATATACATCTGTCTGTTTACAATATTTTTCCAGATATTCCGGCATACTTCCAGTTTCCTTTCATCTCCCTCTCTGCCGGCAAGACCAGCCATTGCCGTATACATATATACTCCTCTGACCGCATGTCCCACTGGTTTTTTCTGTTCCCATACAGGAAGATGAAACTGATTGTATTCTTTATAGGAAAACTGGTTGTAAACACGATTAGGCTCCTCTTCTACTGCATTGGTCCAATGACTGATGCCTCCTCTTTTTTTGAATTCCTGTTCAAAAAAATCGTTTTTTCCCCTTTCCTCCAAAAAATACTCTGCCATTCGTAAATATTTTAGATTTCCGGTAATTTCAAACAGCTTTTGGAGTCCTATCTCTACTTCCTGATGTCCCGGATACCCATGGAGTTTTCCCTCCTCTTCCCCGAATTTAGAGCAAATACAATCTGCCAGCTTACATGCAATACCCAGCAAAGTCTCTTTTCCCGTACCTTTCGTGTAAGCTGCTGCCGCTTCCATCAGATGTCCTCCACAGTACAGTTCATGGCACTCTAAAATATTGGTCCATTTTTTATCCGGTTCTTTTAGCTGGAAATAGGTATTCAGATAACCGTCCGGCTGCTGGGCTTTTTCCATCAGTCCGATAATCCAGTCCGCTTTTTCTTCTATATCCGGAGCTTTCCTTACCTGCAGCATATTCCCTACCGCTTCCAGCCACTTATACAAATCACTGTCCTGAAATACAAAGCCTCCATGTTCTCCCTGCAGTTCTCCCGCTGCAATGCGAAAATTCCTCACGGTATAGCTTTTCTCTGCTCCCTCAATCCTGTCGTTTAATATCTCCCACTGATAGGGAATCACTGTATCAAAAATCAAATCCTGGTACTCTTTCCAAATCCCACCTGTAAGCTTCACCTGATTCAGCTCTGCACCTTTTACCTTCATACCTTCTATCCTTTCTCCCTGTTTTCCGGCAGCTGTTCTCCTTTAAAAAATCTCATCCTATAATCATTTGGGGTGCACCCCTCTAGCTTCTTAAAAACCTGAATAAAATAACTTGGATTTTCAAATCCTGTCATATCTGCAATTTCTTTTACTTTCATATGTGTTTCTTTTAAAAGAAGCTTGGCCTTTTCCAAACGGAATCTGGTCAAATACTGGCTAAAGGAACAGCCCATCTCTTTGTGAAACAGTTCTGATAAATAATTCTTATTTAAATATACATTCCCTGCCACTTCTTCCAAAGAAATATTATTTTGATAATGCTCTTCAACATATTGCTTTACCCTGTTAATAGACCGGTTTCCTTCTTCGGGAAAAATCTTTTCCTCTTCCCACTGGTTCAAATATTCTTTTTTCAATTTACTCAGCTCTGACTGCAACAGCTTCAGCCGGCCTTTCTCTTTCTTTTTCTTCTTCCAGACAGAGTACATCTGTTCCATAATATCTGACAGTTCTTTTTTCTGGATTGGTTTCAGCAAATAGCCTCCCGCACCATTTCTTATAGCTTCCTGTACATAGGAAAAATCTGTATATGCACTGATAAACACACATAAAATATTTTCATTGGTCTCCTTTAACTTTTTCAGCATTTCCAATCCTGTCATATAAGGCATCCGTATATCAGAAATAACCATATCCACCTTATATTTTCTGCAAAATTCCACGGCTTCTTCTCCGTTGGAAACAACCCCTGCAATCTCTAAGTTACCGTTTATCTCTTTCAAATATTGTGAAATAAGAAATCGTATATCTTTTTCATCATCAGCAATCAATATCTTCATCCCCATCCTGCACCTCCATCTGAAAGGACACCCTGGTTCCTTTTCCCAGCGTACTCTCAATGTTCAAGCCCGCCTTTTGACCACAGCATATTTTAAGTCTGTCATTAACATTTCTAAGTCCTATGCCTCCGTTTTTCTTTTCTGTTTTTTCAGAAGTTTCCCCTGTTTTCAACATTTTCTGCAGCTGTTCCAGCTTTTCTTCGGGAATTCCCACACCGTTGTCCCTAACCGCAACCAAAATACAGCCCTCTTTTTTGATACATTCTATTATGATAATTTTTTCTCTGTTGTCTCTGAATCCATGTTTAAATGCATTTTCAACTAAAGGCTGAATAGTCAGTCCCGGAATTTTTCTGTTTGCTGCCTCTTTATCAATACGATAAAACATTTGTACAGACTCTCCGAATCGAAACTCCTGGATTCTCACATAATTTTTTACATATTGAATTTCGTCTGCCAGGCAAACCTCTTTTTCCACATCATTCAAAACATATCTGTACATCATAGCCAGGGCTTCTGTTACTTTTTGTATCTCATAATTTTGGCTTTGCAAAGCCTGACTGCAAATCATTTCAAAACAGTTGGACAAAAAATGAGGATTAATCTGCATCTGGAGAGCGGACAGTTTTGCCCGCAGCAGCTGATTTCTGGCTTGGGCCGTTGCTTCTATCATAGAATCCAGCTGTTCTGTCAGATTATTGTATCTGTCCTCCAGAATCTGCATTTCTTCCCATGGGCTGAAAACCTGAATTTTGTTCAGTTGTCCTGACTTTTCCATTTCTGTCAGGTTTCTTGTAAGAAGCCGCAGGGGATAGGTAATTTTTTTCGATACTCCGTAAGCATAAATGCTGGCTCCTATTAAAAAAATGATAATTAGGATTACAGATATTTTCAAATTTTCCATAAGGTTTTTGTTCACAGATTCCTGGTTCATATAAACCTTTAGATTCCATCCGTTGGACAGCGGGTACTCTTTTTTATAGCTATTCCCGTCTATTTTTCTGTCCTTTTTATACTGGTCTCCCTGACTCTCTACCTTCCCGATTTTTTCCATATCAGGAAAAGACACCAGCTTTTGATTCTGGTCTGTAATATAGGCCAATGCATTGGGATTAGAATTTATAACCTCCAATATGTTTACCAGTTCCTGGTACTTAAAGTCAATCTGGAGAATTCCCCGTACTTCATCAACATTATAAATACTGTATATTTTTTTCACATAGGAAAACACATAAGGGCCGGGCTTCCCCTCCAAAAGATAATCCTGTGGGTGAACAGATACATAGGGTTGTTTGCTGCCCTCTTCCGCCTGTTCCATAGCTTCCCCGGACAAAAGCTTATCTTTCACTGCATAGTCCTGGGTGCTGCAGAACCAGGAGTCTGCAGGCACCCAGAAGATGTCCTGTATGAAGGTACAGGAACGGCGGAACGACAGCAGTTCTTCCTCTGTTCTTTTATATTCGTCCAGATTTCTCTTTTCACGGTTTTCTGATGTATTTTTCACGTTACCGTCCTGAAGCAGAATATCTATAATTTGATATTGTGCCACACCAATCTGCCCCAAAAGATTCTCCAACTCTTTCATCACCAACTTAGACTCTTTTTCAATCTCGCTGATTCCTTCTTCATGGGTATATTTATATGTCTGATAAAAATGAAAACCACTTATAATACATGCCGTTAATATGATTAAAATCATAAAGGACATTAACATACTGTTTTTTATCGTTTTTTTCATTTTCCATCTCATATTTTTTATACCTTCCAAAGATTTTCTCTCTCCAGAAATGCCGCTCCTATTTGCTCTTTTACAATCTCATCTGGATTGTCCATATACATAGCCCCATTATACCACAAAAGCCAGCCGGTTTCCTTTTTCAGGACGTAAGGTTTATATACTGCTTTCTGATCAAAGCCTTCCTTATCCGGCGCCAAAATTGGATTCAAAGGGTATCTTTCCCATTCTGTAATCCCGTCTTTTGACCTGGCCAAACCAATGGCCGCCCTGTCTACATGGATAAAGCCTATATAAAACATGTAATAATAACCATCCCATTTCAAAACATGGCAGGCTGCTACCTTATCTCTTTCCCATGGAATATCCGGTCGGTTTTCCATGATAGGATTCTGATTATATTTCTTCCAGTGTATACCATCCTTACTCTCTCCGTATCCGATAGCGTCCGGCTCATGATTCCCCCCGCCAGAGTACCACATTTTATACATTTGTTTGTCTTCTTCGTAGATGACATGAGGACACATGATTGCTTTCTGTTCCCAGGTCTGCTCCGGCACCATCACCGGTTCCGAAAATCTTTCCCAGTGGATTCCGTCTATACTCTGAGCATAGCCAATACAAGACCGTCCCTCATTTTTATACGGGTCCATTTGCCCTGAATACCACATTTTATAGATTCCGTCTTTCTTTATGACAGAAGGACGGTTTAATTCATCTTTGTCCCACCCAGAGTCAGGATTAGGCCCTAAAACCTCTATGGGTTCCGTCCAGGAAATACCATCTTTGCTTTCTGTATAGGCAATACATTTATGGGCTCTCCAGGAAAACCACATTTTATAGATTCCTTCATCTTCCAGCACAGAAATATCAAAACAGGTACCATATTCTCTGCCCAATACCGGATTCCCCTCATATTTTTTCCAACCGTCACGGGCTCCATAGGGATAAAGCTTCAGATTTTCCGGAGTATCCCAGAAAAATCTGTCTTCATATCTCTCTACATAGTATTCTTTGTCTTGTTTCATATTATCCATGTCCTGTTCCTCCTTCTTTAACCCTTTATACTTCCTGCCGTCATTCCCTTTACCACCTGCTTTTGAAACAAGATAAAGAAAATCAGCACCGGCAAAATTAAAATCATAACTGCCGCTGAAATCAATCCATAATCTGATACATACTGAGCCTTCATGTTATAGCAAACTTGATTTAATGTAATAAAATCCTGTTTAGAAATAATCAGCAGGCTGAGAAATAAATCATTCCATGAATTCAGCAAAACAAAAGTACCCACTGTAGCAAGCCCTCCCTTTGAAATGGGAAGGATGATTCTGCAAAAAGTCTGGACTCTTCCGCATCCGTCAATCATGGCCGCATCTTCTAATTCCTCCGGAAGCTCTTTCATAAAAGGAACTAAAATAAAAATGCTGAAAGCAAGGTTTGTGACAATGAAAGCAAGAATGATACCCTGCCTGGTGTTCAATATATCAATTTTTCGGAAAATAAGAATAAAAGGTATGATAATAGCGTTTATAGGTATCATGATTCCCAATGAAAAATAATGATATAACTTTTTCCCTTTTGAAAGCCTGGCAATCACATAAGCGGCCATTGCGCTAAATGCTACCGTAAAAATCACGGCCGTCACAGAATAAAAAACACTGTTCAGCATATGTACCGGTACTTCCGCAGCCTCCCAGGCTAAACTGTAATTTTCCCATTTTGGATTAGAGGGCAATGCAAAAGGTCTGGAAAATATCTCGCTGTTTTCCTTTAGAGATGAAATTCCCATCCACAGCAGAGGATACAGCATCAAAACTGATACCATGATTAAAATAATGTATTTAATGATAATTCCCGGTTTTACTTTTTTCTTATGCATATTCCTCCTCCTAATCCTTCCTGTTTATCCAGGCAAACAGCAGGTTTACTATCACTGTGACGAGAATAGCCAGCAGCAGCATACAAACTGCAATTGCAGTTCCCCTTCCGATAGATGAATCTACAAATGCTTCTTTATACATATAAATAGACAAAAATGTACTGGAAGCTCCCGGCCCTCCCTGAGTCATCATGTAAGGAATGTCAAAGGTTTTAATAGAGCCAGTCAGGTTGATGATAATGCAGACCTGAACCATGCCCTTGATACTGGGTATAATAATTCTGAAAAAAATATCTACGGTATTTGCCCCGTCAATGACTGCGCTCTCAATAAGTTCCTTGGGAATGGACTGCATAGCAGCCAGCAAAATAATAAAATAATATCCCAGGTACTGCCACACACCCGGTAGGATAACACTGAATAAAACTACCTTGGGATCAGACAGCCAATTTTGCGTCAAATGTTCCAGCCCTAAATTCTGCAGCATAAGATTTACCGGGCCGAAGACAGGATTAAAAAACAAGGAAAACATCAATCCGATAATGGTTGCAGAAATGACTACCGGCACAAAATAGGCAGACTGAAAAAAGCGAAAACCTTTCTTTATACGAAAAACCATATAGGCCAGAAGTAAAGCCAGTGGTATCTGAATCAAGATTCCTGCAAGCATACTGATAATGGTATTTCCCAAAACAGTGCCGAAATACCGGTCGTGAAAAAATAAATCTGCAAAATTATCCAGTCCTATAAATTTTTTCCCGGAAACACCGTCCCACTTCAAAAGTGCATAATACAAAGAAGATATTGCAGGAAAAATCAAAAAAACGGTGTATAAAAACACTGACGGCATCTGAAAGCAACAGCGGAAGATTCTCTCTCGGTTTCTTCTGTTCTCCATGATTACTCCCCTTTCTTAATAAAGGAGCTGCCACATTAAACGAATATTGCTTAATGCGACGGCTCCTCCTAACCTTTTAATTTTCCTTGGCTGCCGCCAGAGAATTGTCTATATTTTCAATGATTTGTTCCGGCGTGGATATTCCTGCCAGTAATTCGTCAAATCCGTCTGCAAAATCAGTCCAGCATTCTGTTTTCGGACAGGTCTGCGGGAAATTAGGACAGGATTCTTTGCCTTTTGCATACTCTATAATCTCCGCCAGCATAGGTACTGTAACCTTGCTTTCATCTATCTCCATATCCACTCTTGACGGAATGGAGCCTTCGTTATAAAGAGCGCTTTCCTGCACTTCCTGTGAATAGAGGTAATCTACCAATGTAATAATAGCGTCATGTTTACTTTCATCTTCCCAGGCTTCTTTAGAAATCACATATCCCATATCGCCTCCTGCCCGGGTAAAGTTTGAAGTATCTCTGGTTCCTCCCGGCATTACAGGTGCATCTACGATAACGGTTTTATCTGCCATCTCCTGAGACATGTTGGGAATCTGCCAGGTCCATGCATATATCATCGCTGCCTTTCCCTCATTGTAAAGGGCAAACTGCTGGTCCCAATCTCCCACAGAAACCGTATCAGAAGGGAACAAATTATTCTCCCTCATGGTATCTATAATCTCCAGAGTGTTCCTGATGTTCTCTGTATCAATGGTGTAATTCTGTGTCAGATTTTCAAAATCCTTATCGCAGTCAGGCATCTGCCCTAAAATTTCTGCTACAAATTCATGAGACGGATTTCCTCCCTTTGAACCCATAGCAAAAGGAATAATCCCGTTTTCATTAAAGGCATCGGACATGGCCAGCATGTCATCCAATGTCTTTGGAATCTCTACACCACATTGCTGAAACAATTCCTCATTACACAGCCACACTCCATATTGGAGTCCTGTTGTAATGGTTACCAAGGTATCGTTAGATGAAGTCCTGCTAAAGGATTCTTCCGGAAACAGCTCACGTTTCACTTCTTTTGACTCCTCCAGATACTCATCAAAAGGAATGATTACATCTGCATCCAACAGCATCGTAGAGTTTCCGCCGCTGCCCCAATAAAAGAACACATCAGGTACGGTATCGCTGGCAATATCTGTTTTAATTTTGGCCTTTAATTCATCCCCAAGGATATTTTCATGCTCCAGCTTAAATTCTCCGCTGTGCTCCTGAGCAAACGTTTCAATCAAATCATAAGTGGGCTTTGTTTTGGGGTCAGAAGGTGTTGTCCAGCTAATGAGCCTTATAGTGGGAACATCCTTTTCAGAGGCCTGCTCTTCCCCTGCCCCTGTGTCTTCTCCTTTCCCGCCGCCGGAACAGCCGGCCATACTGCCTAAGATAAGGGCCATACCCAGCCCAAAAGCCATCATTCTCTTCACTGATTTATTTTTCATCCTAAAGTCCCTCCATTTCATCATATCTTAAAAAGCAGTGTATCCTCCGTCGATCAGATAATCTGCTCCCGTAACAAAACTGCTGGCATCACTGGCCAGGTAAAGAACCAGGCTTCCCAGCTCTTCTGCCTTTCCAAAACGTTTCATGGGCGTCCATTGTTCAAAGTCAGATGTACCCTCTTCTTCCGGGCTTAAAGGTTCATCTGACCAGGTCCGGATGTACCCCGGACTTATGGTATTGACCCTTATTCCGTATTTTGCCCATTCTATGGCCAGGCTTTTTCCCAACATGATAACTCCTGCTTTTGAGGCATTGTAAGCGCATTGACACTGGGGAATATTAGCAATATGTCCTGACATGGAGGCAGTAAGTATGATTTTTCCCCCATTCTCTTTCATCATGATTTTTCCTGCTTCCTTTGCTGTAAGAAAAGCTCCTGTCAGATTCACTCCAACTACCCGCTGAAATTCCTCCAACTCCATCTTTTCTGCCGGAACATCCTGAAAAGTTCCCGCATTGCAAAATGCAATGTCCAACCGTCCCCATGTGTCTTCTATCTGGCCCAATGCTAGCTTCACATCTTCTTCTCTGGTTATATCTCCTGTATAAGTCAGGCAGTTTCTTCCCAGTTTGTTAATCATCTCTTTTGTCTGCTTCAGACCTTCCTGATTCAAATCCATCAGGCCCACATCCGCTCCCGCTTCCGCCAAAGCCACTGCGGCCGCTCTTCCAATTCCATGGGCCCCGCCAGTAACCCAGGCGATTTTCTTTTGAAGCGAAAATCTGTTCTCTATTCCCATCCTGTTTATCCTCCGAATTTCTCTTTTATGTATCCTATCCCCTCTCTGGCCAGCTTTACTCTGTTTTCTATAGATAAGTCTTCGTCTAAGTCTCTCCACATACGCATATTATGTCCCTGAAGGCCCCCAAACTTGTAAAACGGTTCCAGCACTACGGTTCCGTCATATTCCGTATCCTTTAATGCTTTCCCGATACCCGTCCAGTCAACATGGCTGCAGCGGTTAGGCACCTTTCGATTTGGTTCGCTGACATGAAAATGGCCTATATATCCCTTTGCAGATTGAATTGCCTCAGGAATGTCATCTTCTTCAATATTCATATGGAAGCAATCTAATAAAAGTTTACAGTATCTGCTGTCCACTTCATCACAGATATATTTCCCTTCTTTTACTGTATTGATTAAAAAATGCTCAAACCGATTGACAATTTCAAGGTTGACCGTCACATCCCAGGCTTCTGCAGTCCTCACCACCTGCTTCATCACCTGGATACAGCGTTGGGTTTTTCTTTTTTTCTCTTCCGGTTCAATGGGGTTTCTGGTATAATCTGCTGGCCAATTTCCATATACAATTCCCCCAATCTGCTTTCCCCCCAGTAAGCCGATTCCCTTGATAGCCTTTTGGAGATATTGTATTGCTTTTTGGCTGATTTCCTCTTCTTCCGAGAGAATATCCCAGCCCTGAGGATAGCCAAATGTAAACACCGGTTCTATTTCCATTTCTGCCAGCATTTTCTTTAAGTCCTCTATTTTCTCCTTATCAGCATCCATCATCGCCTGGGTAGGAAAGAACTCAAACACATCAGCCCCGGTACTCTTTACCTGCAGCAGCGTTTTTTCCATATCCTGCATATCATAAAAACTTCCCCAATGTCCAAAATGAATTCC
Source organism: uncultured Blautia sp. (assembly GCA_902476765.1). GTDB lineage: Bacteria > Bacillota > Clostridia > Lachnospirales > Lachnospiraceae > Blautia. The sequence goes on along the minus strand of CABSEJ010000003.1, from coordinate 14,143 downwards.
ATATTTCATAAAATATTATTTTTTCACTTCTCCTTTCGTTCTCTTTTAATGTACGCACATTTATTGTATTTAAATTATATTCAAAATTTATTCATATATAAATCCAAATATATTCATATAAATATAAAAATATTCGGCTTTTTTCTCTTATCTTAACGTCAGCAAATTATGCCTATTGGAATTGCTTGAAGGAAAAAGTTCATCCGAAATGTTTCAAGAAAAAAATTAACTCCCCCAGGTTACATGCCCAAAAAGATGGGCTTGTAGCCTGGGGGAGTTTTTGCCGGGAGGGTTATCTGAAAGTCAGCTCCATCAGCTCTGCTGCAATCTTTTTTCCTTTTACACGCATCATACTATCTTCCATTCTTACTTTAGCTAAAAGATTCATACTTCCATACCACACCAGTTCCTGGTCTATAATTGCAAAGTGTTCACAGGTGTCTTCCACTATTTTCATATAAAATCCGGCCTGTCTCATCTCTTCCTGTAATTGCATCCAGAAGGCAGAATCTCCGTAACTATAGCAATCCGGAGCCCATGTAATAATTGTTATTTGTACTCCCGAAGCTTGTTTTCCCCTTAATAACTCAATCAGCTCATATACTTTCGGTCCGCTAATAGCCGGACTTGAAATTACAATATTCTTTTCCGCCTCCAATAAATCTTTTCTATAAACCTCCCGATAAGTCTCACCATCGAAAATGGCATTTGCTTCCTGCTTATTATGATGAAGGCCGCCGCACACCTTATATCCAATCTGTTTATACGCTTTCAGTCGCTTCCCATACATTTTATCAAACATGGAAATATGACCGTCTACGTAATCATAGATAATCACATCTTTTTTCCCTGCATAATCCCTGTTCAATCTTCCTGCATATTGTTCTAACACACTCCGAAAAGAAACAGGCGTTGCCATTATAAGTGTATCCAATCTGGGAAAATCAAAACCCTCACCAACGAGGCTTCCTGTGGCTACCAAAACTAGTGTTTCCTCTGGTGATACTAACTGCATCTGTTGACGGATTTCTCTGTGCTCTTTTTTAGAATTATTCCCAGTCATAAGAAATACTTTGTCCGCACAGCTCTTAATCCTTTCATATAACTTCTCAGAATGGTCTTTATATTTTGACAAAACAACAGGTGTTCTTCCCGCTGCAATACATTCCTTAATATCTGCAAGAATCTGTTCGTTTCTCATTTCATTATTTCTAACTAATTCGTAAGCTTCGTTTGGATGCATTTTATCTGCAGCCCCTCTTGGGGCCACTGTTCTGGTAAATCTAGGATAAACCAAATGGGCAATCCCCTGGGCTTTTGCTTTCTCTTTGGCCGTATAGCTATACCGAATGGGTCCAAGGAGCATATCATTAACCTTTTCCAGTCCATCTGAACGTTTTGGTGTTGCTGTAACACCGTAGACATATCTGGCTTTTACTTCCTGCAGCACATTTGTAAGAGTATCGGAAGCAGCATGATGACATTCATCCACAATAACCATGCCATATTCTTGTAGCAATGGATGCCACTCTCCTTTTTTTCGGAGAGAACCTGCCATAGCAATATCTATAATTCCTGTCATAGAATCATGAGCCCCCTGTAACTTCCCGATCAGACATTTTCTTACTTTCGTTCGGCCTGTTTTGGTCTTATATTCCGGCAGTTCTTCTCGTATATCCAGAAACTGTTCTAAGGCTGTTTTCCATTGTTCCAATATTGCTGAAGCTTCCAGCAAAATCAGCGTATTTACCTTTTTCTCTGCAATCATCGCACTGCACACAACGGTTTTTCCAAAGGCTGTTGCTGCATGTAAAATACCATTGTCATATTTCATCATTTCTTTCAGTGCAGGTTTTTGCTCTTCTCTCAATTCCCCCTTGAATAAAATATCAAGCTTTCTCCCTTTTTGTCTTTCATCCCTCACTTCGTAATCTATTCCGCCGTTTCTCACATTGTCCAGCAGAGGGCTGTATAATCCCCTGGGAATCCTGATATATCCGTTTAAGTAATCTTTCCCCAGATAAATCCATTGAGAAGTATCAAAATTCATAGTTCCAATGGCCTGATTTTTGTAATAAATGGGATTTCGTATAGCTGCCATCCTTCTGATTTTATTCTGAATAGCGGGTTTTAAATTAAGGCAATCTATATAAATGCCATTAGACAGAGTAATATTCAGTTTACCATCCACGTCATTACCATTAAAAGCCTTGGCTTTTTCCCATGGTTTATCCCTGGTATCTGTTTCTTCACCGACCATCGTATCTATATTGCAGCTGTTCCACTCTTTTAACTTTATTTCTACAAATTCCACAGACAATCTAGGCTTACTCCAAAGCACTTTCCATTGATTGGGATATGCATTCCAACTGCTGTCTATAAATGCACTATTCCCTTCTTTCAATGCTTTTCCCTGTAATGGCAATGCAATTAGATTACCCAAACTACCGTCTGGCAAAGTATCCTGGGCAGGCAGCATACGGTCATAATATCTAAAGGATTTCAGATTCACCTGCTCTGAGCCCCGCTCTAACAGTGCAAATCCAAACCGCCTGACAAGAGAAACTGCAATAGGCCTGTCAAAGAATATCCAAATATGAGCACCCTTACCCGACCTTGAACGCTCTACCAAAGGGTCAATGCCATTTAACTGACATATAGTACGCATAGCCTCAACTTCTTCTATCCAGCTGTCATCTGTATTAGCAAAGTCACGTTTTTCTGCACCTTTTTGGTGATTATCAAAATCATAAACCAGAAACCGACAGGTTCCATTAGGCAGCAGGGGATAGACTCCAATCACATCCGAAGCATTATAGGCATTTCCCCGTAAATGAGCCAGAATGTCCTGTTTTGTCAATCGCTTATAGGACCGATGGGGGCAGTCCTTACAGTTTAACTTCTGTTTATGTTTCTTAGGGCAAATCTCCCTCCAGAAATTATCGCATTGGGTAAAGTAACTTACTTCACCTGTTCCTTTTTTCTCACTTCGCTTAGCATATACATCCTGTCTTCCCCAAAATCTGGAATAAAAAATATTTGCCATTTCATCAGTTATTTCCGCCGGATGAAGGATTCTTGCCCCCTGGTCAGTATCATATTTCTCTACTATTTCGGGCTCCTGCAATCTTTTTATTTCTTCATGGTAAGAAATGCCTGCTCGCTGCAGAATGTCTTTCAATATCTGATTTTCTAACTGTAAATCATTTAACTTTTTTTGCAGCAAACTGACATTCTCAATAGGATTTCTCATAAAATTCTTTATCTCCGCTTTCTTGTATCAGGCATTCCATATTTTCTCAGTTCTTCGTGGAAAGCTCTTCGTCTGGAATATTGTTCTTTATAATCCAAAAGAATCCTTTGTTTTGCCCCCGGCTCCCCCTGTGATTCCACAACCTCTCCAAATGCCGCAATATAAGATGCACATTCTCCGTAATAATTACGTCTGTTGGCTTCCATAATTCCGTTTACACGTTTCTTTATCAGTTTTTCAATCCACTGAAGATAATCCTGCTTCTGCCCTTTACTCAGTTCAATATTTTTCTTCCACTTTTTTAGACATTCCCAGAACCACTCCTCCGAAGTAAAATCATTCTGTCTGCCGGTCCACTGCAAATATTCATCCTTGTCAAAGTTTACTGCAGAGACAACTCTTCTGCACATCTCCCTTCCCCCTGCCTGCAATTCATCGCTTTCCAGCAAAAGCAGCAGAAAAGCCGCCAAACCGCATTTCATAAACGTAAAGCTCCATCCCAAAGCGCCTTTAACATTCATTGCATGTTCTTTTACATACTGGAATTCACCGCCTAAAAAGGCCAGCATATATACCGTTCCAGGTGAAGGATGATTGATTCTTAATTCTCCCATCTGTGCATTCATAGAAATACTGATTCCCACTTTTTTATACATGCTGTGATAAATGTACCTAATCTGCTCTGAAAATATACTTCCGTCTACACTCTCCAGGAGTAATCTCATATAATTAGTCACTGTTGTTTCTGAGCGGAATGCTCCCAGCCAATAGTTCTCTGCCTCCGTTCTTTTCCCTTTCTCTAAGGACAGAAGGCTTAATCGTTTGGCAATTTTACTCCGCACAACATATTTCACATTTATTTTCTCCAACGCTTCATGGCCAACAGAAAAAAGCTTCTCTTTATCCTCTGTGTTCCTCACAAAGTCCAGATACTGCTCATACAGCGCCGGATGCTGTTCGCAAAACTGTCTTGCACTGCTCAGCAAAATCCCCGGATTTTCTATAAGCTCCAAGGCCTCCTTTAAAAGATTCTGAGCATAAGGCGTAGTAATTCTTCCCAGATATGCAATCCAAGCCGGAAGGAACTCCGTAATATCTGTCAATTCCTCCCCGTTTTGCATTACCCTTTCCAAGGTAATATCTAAAAGCCGGGAATATTCAATCATCCTATATAATGCCTCAGCACGGTCAGCTAGAGCATTCGCCCTGTATGCCAAATATAATCCGTCTGTAACCACCTTTTTATAATCAATATTCAGCAGGCCCTTAATCTCCAAATCTTCAATCGAAAGAGAATCATAATAATCCTCCCATTCATCACCCCCTGTATATACCTCTATTCCAATCAGACGCTTTGCAATTTTGTACCCGTATGTATATTCTTCACAGTCAACACATCTGTGAATATATTTACATGCATCTGCAATAACATCAACAACTCCATGCAAATCTGAAAAAAGGACTTCTTCGTCATCGCTGTCATACCACTCATTATATTCATAATTAAGCTGGCACTCCATGTATAGCTCACCCTCTTCAATTTTACAGATTTCTTTTAGGAGCCTATCGCATTCCTTTTCAAACTCCTCATCTAATTTCCGTTTACTCTCAGCTGCATCCATTACTTCAGGCTGAGGTTCCGCTAAAAATAGCTTTAGATTATCCAAATAATCCGAACGCTTTGCTTCAGCTAATAGCCTCGCATTTTCATGAATAACCGCTTTCAGTTGGCCTGCTGACATTTGCCCGGTTATTTCATCTACTTGCAGCAGAAAATTCCGTAGATTCATTATTCCTTCTCCTTTGACACATTAAAATAGCACATATTCTTACTCGTTCTGCCTTTCTGAACGCTTCATAATCCATGCCATTCTTTCCTGCAAATCTTCACTGAACTCCGAAAGGTCCTCCAGTGTAATGGCTCCTTCCAGCAGCAAATCCAGTATATGTTCCCACATTTTTGACCGGCTCATGCCTCTGATGATAACCCCTGTCTTTTTCTTGTCCTTCCAGATTCTCTCCTCCAACTCCCAGAAAATATCTGATGGATTCTTATCCTGGGCGAGGATTTCTTGATACTCTCTGTTCAATTGGGCCATATAATTTTCCTGCCATCCCGGAAGCTTCTTCCGAAACAATTTCCAATCCTGTTCCATTGGACGTAATGCATTATAACTCATTAAGTAATCTCCTATTCGTATATCAAAATTTATAAAAACACTTTCCCCATAACCCCATTTTCCATATCATCAATACTGTAAATGGTATCCATAATCTCGAATGTTTCTCTCAAATTGCCTCTTGCGCTTTTCCAGCCTATTCCATCTGTAAACCATACAAATGTAAATCCCTCTATGGTATCAGCTTCCTGCGAAAGCATTTTATAACTTCTGGCAGTTTCATTCAGTTTTGAACCTCCGCCACCGTAAAAATTTGTTTCAATGCCATAAATCTGACTATCTGTCTTGATTACAAAATCAAATCTCTTAGCTGCTTTTCCCTGATTAGAAAGTGCAGATAAGTCAATATTCCACTTTTGTTCAATATCCTTTAAGTACATTTCCTTAAAGTAATTTACATCTCTCTTGAATCCGGCTGCCACTATGTACTTCTCAACCAAATCTTCCATCTGATGACCACCACGGTTCTTACGTCCATTGGAATCCAGTCCTGTTTCAATGCCCAATGCATAATCCACAAGGTTATTCACCAAATGGTTTTCAATCATATCAAATAACCCTGTTTTACGCATAAACACTTTATACTGCTCCACTGTGTAATTCATGTTTTTGAAATTATACAAAAACGCTCCTTCCTCATCCTGGGCATAAATTTCATATCCTCTTACTGCCAGTAGTAGCGGAAAGCATTTCAGCGTTTCCGGATACTTTGCTACTACTTTTTCAAAGTCTTCCTCTATATTTTTCGAACCAATTAATGAATTTAAAATATTCAATTCCAACTTGATTTCATTTACATTTCTGACAACCTTATCAAAGTCGATATAATACTCATAACTTGATATGCTGGGCCGGAACTTGCTCAACCACTCATCGAAATCTCTATTTTTCATTTGCCGCCTTCTCCAGTCTTTTCTTGCTTATCTGTAAAAATTCTTCGCTTATCTCTATCCCAATAAATTTTCTGCCTAATCGCAAAGCCTCCACCCCGGTAGTACCCGAGCCACAGAAGGGATCTAAAATAACTTGTCCATTCTCTGTAGATGCTAACACAATCCTTTCAAGCAAATATTCCGGTTTCTGTGTTGGATGTTTTCCTTCTGTTTTCTCCGAAGGCTTTGTTAACGCACCAGTCCACACGTCTTTCATCTGCTTGCCGCCATTTTCTGCTTTCATCTTTTCATAATTAAAAAAATGCCGGGACTTCTTATCATTCTTCTTTGCCCATAAAACGGTCTCCGTAGAATGTGTGAAGCATCGACATCCTAAGTTCGGCGGTGGATTTGTTTTCTGCCAGGTTATGTTGTTGATTATCTTAAAGCCTTCCTGCTCCAAGGCCATACCAATTGAATATATATTGTGTAATGTTCCCGATATCCAAATCGTGCCATTAGGCTTTAGTACTTTCTTACATAACTTAATCCACTTTCTGTTAAACTTGTGTTTTTCTTCAACGCTGGTTTCACTCTCCGAAAGTTTATCCCATGAGCCTTTATTCACTGAAACCATTTTTCCACCTTGACAGGTAATACCATCATTACTTAAAAAATAAGGTGGGTCTGCAAATATCATATCCACAGATTCCGGTTCCATCTTTGTTAGAATTTTGAATGAATCACCCAACACTAATTGCGATTCATTTGTCTCGAAATATAATGGCACTTTCTTTGTAAATAAGTTCTCCATCCTCCAGGCTCCTCTAATAATTACATATAATCACTTCTTCACCAACTCTGTTGGATGCATCAGAATTAATCATACGCTTTACACTTACCACATCTATTTTATAACCTTTATTCCCATACAATTCATTTATCAAAGCTGTATTATGATTTGTCAGCATACAGTAACAGCCTCTGGACGTTAAGTCATCAAACAGCTTGGCCAATCGCTTATGGCTTTCTATATCAAATCCCTCTTTTGTGTAGGCTTCAAAAGAAGTGGGATTCAGCGGCGCATACGGGCTGTCTATAAAGATAAAATCACCGTTTTTTGCCTTCTTGCAGGCGACCTCGAAATCCCCCTCAATAATGGTTACTCCTTTAAGGTATTTTGATGTTTCTCTTATGGATTTTTCGTCTACAGATACCCTTCTGCTATTGTTATACGGAACATTAAACAATCCCTTTCCATTTACACGATACAATCCATTAAAACAATGCTTATTCATAAATACGAATAAAGCGGCCAGCTCCACATCGAACTCTGCTTTCATAAGCTTATCGTTATAGTTCTCTCTGAGAAAATAATAATATTCTTTACCATCCTCCCACATTTCCTCGTCCAGCTTATTTACTGCTTTTAGAAATTCTTCCGGCACATTGCGAATCTGCCTGTATGTGTTAATCAACGCCTTGTTAATGTCATTTATCAAAGCATTCGCCGGCAGCAATCCAAAGAGTACTGCGCCTCCGCCTACAAATGGCTCAAAATAATTATTATATTGTTCCGGCATACGTTCTTTTATCTGTGTCAATAACTGCCGCTTTCCGCCAGCCCATTTTACAAATGGAGCAATACTCGAATTATCCATTCTGATTCCTCTTCTCTACCCTCAGTGTACAAGGGGCCAAACATCCCTTTGTACACTGAGGGTATATTCAACTGATAGCAAATTTTTCATATCCATTATACTTGTAGATATAGCAAATAACAACCAGAACCTTCACGCTTTATGAATCAGGTTACTTTTGTTCCAAGATTTAAGCTGCCGGATGCACCAAAAAATTATCCTATCTGTATATTTCTGCCGTAACGCCTTAAACCGGGGCCTGATTAGTTCTTCTCTCTTCGTTTCTACGTCTTTGGATACTTATTATATGTAGACTTATGGTATTTAATTTTGCTATAATACAAATCAAAGATTGCAACTATGGATATTATAAAAGTCCTTGGCCACAATGAAAAAATATTGTACTTCTATAGGGCTGCCGCAGAAAGCCTTTGTCGATAAATGTGGTATCCATCACACTTATCTGCCGGATGCACTAAAAGCTTATCCATATCTGTATTAAATCAGATTGCATATGTACTTGATGTTGAAATAACAGAATTTTTTAAGGAGGTCGTAGAATATGCCAAGAAATCCTAATACTCACGGAGGCGGTGCCCGCACTAATCTGAATGGATTGTCTTTTGAGCAAATCACATCCCTGGAGGATACCCTGATAAATGCAGGTTACACTGTTATTAATCATGAAGTTTATCGTGATACAGAGAAAATCGGTATGTGTGTACCACAATATCAGCTGTATACACATTTTCTTACTCCAAACGGTATCTGTTACAAAAACTACAATTCTAAAAAATGGCTTCCTGATGAGGCTTTTATAAATTTTAAAAATAATACGGTATACATTATTGAAAAGAAATTTCAAAATTGTGCCGGCTCCGTAGACGAGAAATTACCTGGTTGTCATTTCAAAAAACTGGAATATCAAAAGCTATTTCAACCTCTGCACTTTAATGTTGAATTTCTCTATCTATTCAACAATTGGTTCAAAGATGAACGTTATCGTGACACACTAAAATATATTGAAGATATGGGATGTCACTATTTTTACAATTTCATCCCTTTAGATTTTCTTGGTTTATAATCCGGTTTCCGGACAAACTATCCGTTTATAACAAAGCGTAAAATGAAAGTTTCTTATTTTGATGCAAATACAATGTGATACTTGCATTCCCATTTTGTATGGGCTAAACTATTAACGTCCATTCTTTGGACCTCCTGTGTTATTTTATTTGTGGTTTTGCAGACCCACTTATATCATAACACAGGAGCTCTTTCTTTTATCTAAAGATCTGCCTTCCCCCTGCAGAGCAGGGGGGGGTATTTTTACTGTTACACAAAAAGTAAGGCTCACTGCTGGTTACCTCCAGCAGTAAGCCTTGTTGAACAATACAACACCTTTTACAATCTGAGAAATAACTGGGAAAACTTTCATCATGCAAAGCACCATAAAAGACAACACCGTTAAAACGTCTGCTACCATAGGCAACACCTCCGCTATATTAAGCACAATCAACCCCCAATCAGTCCGTAGACCCATGTACTTAAGCTCGGGATTTCTCAGAAAAGGTGCGGGGCATTTATAGTATAGCCTCTTTTTCGGCTTTTTTCAAGAATGCTTTCAGATGGCTGATGGTATAAAACTGGGTGGTTACAATCTTCGGAAGTAATGGAAGTAGTTGAACCAGTTGGTCGTTTGAATATATCTCCTTCAGTATCATGATCGTTAGGGTGTTGATTTTACCATTTTTTAGATGAAGTGTATGGGAGCGTCTAATATAATCATTTTCACGCAATGGCTCAATTACAGCACTTAATTCTTTGCTAATAGTGTCTTGTAGAGGCAAGGCAGGTAAAACAACATTTCCACTTAAATCGTCTGGAAAATTGTACGCACTTCTCCCGCTGACTCCGACAATATAACAGTTCGAGAAGGTTGCACCTTTGAAATTGGCTTTGTCGAGAACACCCCCTGAAAAAATACAATCAACAAATTTTGCGCTGATAAATTTGCTTCCTCTAAGATTTGTGCCGATGAACTCAGTTGCAGTGAATACACAATTTGTAAAATTGCAGTATTTCATATGAGCCGCTCTCAAGGATGTACCTGTAAACTGAGCATTTATGAAGCTTGTATGATATGATTTTGTTTTCTCAAAATCTTTGTACATGAAATTGCTGTTCTGTTTATCAGAATTGTTATAGCTGAAAATGGCTCTGTTTTTCCCTGCTAAAGACATAATATCTCACCCCCCCTTTTCTGCTGATAAATGATGCTTTCACTGTTATTATAAGGAGCATTACTTAATATATCAAGTACAGTACAAGCAATTATTGCATTTTTCCCCCAAAAAGGATGTTATTAAGAAACACATATTTTTCCACAGAATTTACCCTTGACAAATACAATCTCAGCTATCTGCCATACTGAATTATGCGGTAAGCTATTATAAGCTTCCCAGCAATCCATGCCGCATTGCAGGCTTTATTGGAAAAAACAGGGCTGATGAAATGAACTTCTGGACCCAGGAAGAATTTGAGCATGCTATGAAGTATGAAAAGAAAATCACCTACCAGATAGCCTTTAAAATACTTTTTTACAGCGGAATCCGTGAAGGGGAGCTGCTGGCTTTGACACCGCAGGATATATTAAGAGATGAGGCCGCCATAGATATAAACAAAAATTATGCCGTAGTAGACGGCATTGAGTTTTTTCTCACCCCAAAGACCAAACGAAGCATTCGCACCGTCACAATTCCAGAAACCTTGCATAAACAAATCTTAGATTTTGTGGACAGCATGGCTCTGGAACCGGAAGAACGAATCTTTTATGTTAAGAAAGATGGATTGCTGACTGAGTTTAGGCGGATGACAAAGCGAGCTGGAAATAAACCTATCCGCATCCATGATTTACGGCACAGCCATGTTGCCATGCTGGTAAACATGGGAGTTATCATTGAAGAAGTCTCACATCGTCTCGGCCATGATTCGGTCAAGACCACCTGGGACACTTATTCCCATTTATATCCTGGCACTGATAAAGTGCTGGCACAAAAAATAGAGGTCCTGTTACAGCAAAATCCACAGGTCGCCATACAATATGATACAGACAATATAGAACTGGTCCCAGGCTCCCCATTGGGAAAAGTCAGCCAGGCATTGCTCCATAAAGCAGAGGAAGAGGACAACACTCACATACATAAAAACAATCGGAATATTTTTCAGAGATATGGCATTGACATTGATGCGGAAGAGCTATTTGGCTATAAGCTGCTGGATTACCTGGCGCTTCTGGCTTTTGGGGACTCTATAATACAACTTCTATCCAATTTCCGGCCAAATCTGCAGCTTAAAGATTTTATCCTCGCTTTACTCTCTGACTCCATATCCTCATGCGAAATGATTAACGGCAGTATACTGGATTTGGACAAATTTATTGTCGACAAAGTAATCCCACGTTACCAAAAAATATATGAATTATATGCACGATAACAAAATCTAACATCACAATAACATCACGAGCAACAAAAAAATCCCCAGAAGCCTCTATTTTCAAGGCTCCTGGGGATTTGCACATCACTCAAACTCGCAAAGTTCTATTTGCTTTGTAGTGCTTTCCCGTTGTTTTAGTTTTTGAACAGTTCATTTATGAAATGTTTTGTGTATATTTGCTATGTTTTCATCAGATTGTATTGTCATTTTATTGTCAGCAATATGCTATACATTAAAATCAACTAATAGTCTTAAATACTATAACATTCATAAAGCACTTCAATTTCCCTACAAACCGGAGTTCTTCGACTCTTAATGTATTCATTACACAAGCTATACACTAATTTTTAACTCTCTATTACTGTTTTTTAATTATTTTCTTAATAAGTAGTATTACTAAAAAATAGATTACACATACTACAATTCCTGCAACACCACTCCATGAAGCTAATACATACCAAAGACTTTTCACCCTCTCTATTTGATAGATAGCTATCTCTCCCCGCTCGAGAACGGTAAGTCCTAATATAGCAATTGGAATGCACGCACCCAAAATAAATGCTATAACTGCGCCCAACCCCATCAGCATTTTTTGATAAAATCTCACCTTTTTCAATGGATTACTTTTTAATTCAATATTAGTGCTTTGAATATCTATTTGCATTTTCATTGCCATCAATTTCTTTCGACAATCTTCACACTCACTTAAATGTTTATCAATATCTTTTTTCGTTTGCTCTGATAATATATCATCTTGATATAAAGGTAATAAATCAGAAATAATGTAACATGGAAGTTCTTTATTCATCTTTTAAAATCTCCTTTACAATTTTTTGTTTTCCTCTAAAAAAAGTTACTCTTGTCCAATTTTCTGTTTTTCCAATTATCTCTCCAATTTCAGAGAAAGATAAGTTGCTAATTAGCCTTAAATACATTACTTCACGAACCGGCTCATTCATCTCATGTATCAACTGTAAGATTTCTTTTTGTTCCCATCGAACATCCACTTCTTGTTTATCCATTGTTTCTAAGATGTGATCATCTATTGATAGACACTCTTGCCGTTTTCGTAAATCTTTCAGCCAAACATTTTTAGCAATGCCACATAACCAAGTCAATATGGAACTATTTCCTTTAAACTGCTCAATGCATTGAACAGCTTGAAAGAAAGTTTCTTGAGTAAGTTCCTCTGCAATATCCTCATTACTTGTCTTGCTCAATAAAAACAAGAATACTTTTCTTGAATACATTTCATATATTTCTTCAAGCACTTGTGTTCACAACCTCCTTTCTACTCGTTAGTACCAAATTAGAGTATTTCGTTACAAAATAACAGAAAAACATTCTAAAAAGTTGAATGCAAAACCAACTTCTGATTTAAGTCCCTCAAGAAAATTTTGTAAGAATAACTTCTAGTAAAAAATAACAGCAAGAAACCTTTCTCTTATTTCTTACTGTTATCACATTTCTAACATTATCTCATTTATAAAATTCAAATTTGTTGCTTACATTATACTTCACCAACAAAAGGAATGGAAGGTTTTTTGTACCAGAGTTTTCTGCTTACACCCTACAACGTACATTTTCGCAAAATCTTTTTTACCTTTCCTTGTATCACATTACTTATAGAGCTTTCGCCTAATTCTCGAAAATCTGCCAACGCTATTTTCCCTCTTTGCCTATATAAATCTATTCTCTCTGATTTACAATTCAAAAAAGCAATGTCTAGACTTTACCTTTTTAGCATAGATTTGATTTCTTCGACTTTCTTTATCTACCACCCCTCTCTGTTCGTCTCTTCTTGATTTTTTGTTTTGCATTTGCCTGTTCCAAATGTTTTGCCACTTCTATTGCTTCCTTGACCTTATTTTCTCCCAAAACAGCTACAACCCGATCCATATCATATGTTACATTTAACAAAGCTGCATTCTCTTCCTTTATAACAGATACTTCCTCTCGCAACCGATCTACACGATTTTCAAGATCTATGTTTCGATCTGATAGCTTTTGATTTTTGTTTTTCAAATCCAAATATTTGCTATATAATGACTGTATCATGTTCGCAACTTTTTTCACCAAAGGAAATATTCTCTTCCGATAAGATTTTGCAGACTCTAAAGTTCCGGCTTCTGGCAGCCATTCTTCCGGGTAATATCCATACTCACGTGCATGTGAGTCAACAAGTCCAGCTTTTGAATTTAGTGCAGTAAATCGTTTCTCTAACACTTCTGTCTTTTTAATTACCGCCTCTCTCTCTTTTTCTGCTTGCGCTTTTTCCTTTTGGATCTCATCCACACATTCACTGATATCATGCAAATCATGTTCCAATAAATTCTTATGTTCCGTTAATTCTTCTACTTCCTGTTCTCGAACCTTTTTCTTGTAATCCAATACAGAAAGGTGTGGTTCATGAGTTCCTTTCTGATCCCATTCTATCTCATTTTCTCTCATGACCATGGCTAATTTTTCCTTTTCTGATTGTACCCATTGATTTAGCTCCGTCTCACTTCTGGAACCACCTTTAAATCCTAATGACGATAAGGCTTGTTTTAAAGATACTCTTGTATCAAGTCCTCGCTTACTTCCTGTAACATATGGAATAAAATCAATATGTAGATGCGGTGTTGCTTCGTCTAAATGCAGATGAGCAGTATTATCAGGCACACTATAACAAACTATTTTTTCGCTTTTAAGGCATAATAAAAG
>CABSEJ010000002.1 GCA_902476765.1 uncultured Blautia sp. | reverse complement strand
GCGGCGGAGCTACCGGTTCCTCCAAGGTTCACACGGAAGCCTCTATTGAAACCTGCGGCGCCGAGGTACAGAAGGGAAATGCGCCCACAGAGAGAAAGATTCAGAGGCTGTTCCGCAGAGAGGAAGTCAGCAAAATTATCAAGAAATGTAACGACTTTGGTGCAGGCGGTGTATCTGTGGCTATCGGCGAGTTGGCTGCAGGCCTGAAAATAGATTTGGATAAGGTACCTAAGAAATATGCTGGTCTGGACGGCACAGAAATTGCAATTTCCGAGTCCCAGGAGCGTATGGCTGTGGTAGTGGACCCCAAGGATGTGGATGCTTTCCTGGATTTTGCCAAGGAAGAAAACTTAGAGGCTGTTGTGGTGGCTGAGGTTACCAAAGAGCCCAGATTAGTAATGAACTGGAGAGGAAAGACCATTGTAGACCTGTCCAGAGCTTTCCTGGATACCAACGGAGCCCATCAGGAGACAGACGTATTTGTGGAAGTGCCTGTCTCAGAAGGCAATGTGTTAGAACGCTCCGGAGATATTCCGGATGTGAAGAAAAAATGGCTGGATACTTTGGCTGATTTGAATGTATGCTCCCAGAAGGGCTTGGTGGAAATGTTCGACGGTTCTATCGGCGCCGGCAGCGTTTTCATGCCTTACGGAGGAAAATACCAGCTTACAGAAACCCAGACCATGGTGGCTAAGGTTCCGGTGCAGAACGGAAAAACCCAGACGGTTACCATGATGAGCTACGGTTTTGACCCCTATTTATCCTCCTGGAGCCCCTATCATGGAGCTGTATATGCAGTGACAGAGTCTGTGGCCAGGATTGTGGCTTCCGGTGGAGATTACAGCAAAATCCGCTTTACCTTCCAGGAATATTTCAGAAGAATGACAGAGGAGCCACACCGCTGGAGCCAGCCTTTTGCAGCTCTCCTGGGAGCTTATGCGGCCCAGATTGGCTTCGGACTTCCCTCTATCGGAGGAAAGGATTCCATGTCCGGCACCTTCAATGATATTGACGTGCCGCCTACCCTGGTATCCTTTGCTGTGGATGTGGCAAAACAGAGGGATATTATCACGCCTGAGCTGAAGAAACCAGGAAATAAACTGGTATGGCTGAGAATGCCAAAGGCTGCCTATGACCTTCCTGATTTTGAGAAGCTGAAAGAGCAGTACGGAAAGCTTCATGAAGATATTCAGGCCGGACGTGTAGTTTCTGCCTATGCTTTAGACCGCCAGGGTATTGCCGCTGCAGTGTCTAAGATGGCCTTTGGAAACCAGAAGGGCGTGAAGCTGGAGCATAATGTAGATGAAAGAGATTTATTCTCCCCGGGCTTTGGAGATATTATCTGCGAAGTAACAGAGGGGCAGGTTGGACAGCTGGCTATCACTTATACGGTTATCGGTGAAGTGACAGATACAGCGTCTCTGGAATATAAGAACGTGAAGCTGACCATGGCAGAGGCTTTGGAAACTTGGAAAGCGCCTTTGGAAAAGGTATTTAAAACCCGCTCAGGCTCTGAGACAGACGATGCCACCAAAAATATGGATAAAGGGCTTTATGACACAAAAGAGGTGCATATCTGCTCCCACAAGATTGCCCAGCCTACCGTATTTATTCCCGTATTTCCGGGAACGAACTGCGAATATGACAGCACGAAGGCCTTTGAGAGGGTAGGGGCTAAGGTTGTCACCAAGGTGTTTAAAAACCTGGACCCACAGGACATCAGGGATTCCGTGGAATGCTTTGAGAAAGCTATCAGCCAGGCACAGATGATTATGTTCCCGGGAGGCTTTTCCGCAGGCGACGAGCCGGACGGCTCTGCAAAATTCTTTGCCACTGTTTTCCAGAACGAGAAGATAAAGGAAGCGGTAATGGACCTGCTGAATAAGAGGGATGGTCTGGCTCTGGGTATCTGTAACGGCTTCCAGGCTTTGATTAAGCTGGGGCTGGTTCCACACGGAGAGATTGTAGGACAGACAGAGGATTCCCCCACTCTGACCTTTAACACCATTGGACGCCATATTTCCAAGATGGTTTATACAAAAGTAGTTACCAACAAGTCTCCATGGCTGCAAAAAGCAGAGCTTGGCAAGGTTTACACAAACCCGGCTTCCCACGGTGAAGGCCGTTTCGTAGCCAATGAACAGTGGCTGAAGAAACTGTTTGAGAACGGACAGGTTGCCACACAGTATTGTGATTTGGACGGAAATATCACCATGGATGAAGAGTGGAACGTAAATGGCTCATACTGCGCCATCGAAGGAATCACCAGTCCTGACGGACGTGTGCTGGGCAAAATGGCTCACTCTGAAAGACGGGGAGACGGCGTGGCCGTAAACATTTACGGACAGCAGGATATTCAGATTTTTGAATCTGGCGTAGAATATTTCAAATAAAAGAAAAGGCTGAGTAAGCCGGAAATAAAATACCCAGGACTAAACCAGAGGGTTATATGGTTTAGTACCTGGGTATTTTTGTGATGACAGAAGACTGATTTTTTATAAGTGTCATATCACAGTATAGATAAGTGAAATACCAGAATATCTAGGGTGTCAGCGAGAAGTTTATCGACGATATGAAAAGGGAACTCGTCAGATGCCTATTGATTTTCTGATTAAGCTGGCGCTATTTTATAACGTCAGTACAGATTTTTTGCTTGGACTTACAAATGTTAAAAAGCCATATCCTAGAAATCAGTAATTTTTGCTGTTTTTAGATATGGTTTTTTTGTTAATATTTCTATTGTTGACGTTTTTTTATATAGATATTTCGTAACAGCCATGATAGTATTAGCATACAGGATTCCTTCGATTCAATTTAAATGAAAGCCAGGAAAAGGTTGAGGATGACTTTGTAACGTTGCTGCAGGAACGGGTAGGGAAAATAAAAAGAGACAGGGAAATGGAGGAACGTTTTATGCTGCTGGAAGAGATGCTAAAAGACGAACGGAGCCAGGGAATAGAAGAGGGTAGAAAGGAAGCCCGACAGGAAATGGTTATGGCGCTTTTGCGGGCTGGGGTGGATGTGAAAGTCATCCAACAGGCCAGCGGGGTGAGCGAAGAGGAGCTGGAAGAACTGCAAAGGGATATGGGAATTTAAAAAGACCGTGAAAGCTTGACCCACTTAGCGCCTCAATACATACTTTATCTATTGTCTAAGATATGCCTGAAAAGCAGGCATATCTGTCTTACTCCCCGGAGGGGATTCTGCCGATTTCGGCAATAATCAGAAAGAATAAGAAATTAAAATAATAAGAAAATAGCAGAGGAATTCTATCTCACATAAGATGCAAAAGAAAAATAAAAGGGTCGATTGAAAAAGCTTTCCCATTTCCCAATCTAATGCTATAATGAAAAAATTGGTGAATTTTGGCCAAAAGCATGGTTTTGTTTGCCGGAAAGTCAGGCATTATGAGAGGAAGGATAAGAGTTTGAAAAATCAGAAGCAAAAGACAAGAGACTTAACGAAAGGAAATCCTCTGACCCAGATTTTACTATTTGCCCTGCCCCTGGTCTTTGGGACCTTGTTTCAGCAGCTTTACAGCTTTGTGGATACAGTGATTGTAGGGCGGTGTCTGGGCGTGGAAGCTTTGGCAGCAGTAGGAGCTACATATTCTCTACACTTTCTTACTTTAGGCTTTGTACAGGGGGCTTGATACCGGTTGCCCAAAGTTTTGGGGCAGGAGATAAAAAGGAACTGCACCGCTATTTATGGAATGGAGTATGGTTATGTCTTATACTAAGCCTTGTGTTAACGCTGCCGGCAGTCCTGGGAGCAGGGGCGCTTATGAGTCTGATACATACACCGAAATCTATTTATGCCATGGCAGTGCTTTATATCAGAATTCTTTTTGTAGGGATACCGGCAAGTATCTTGTATAATTTTTCAGCCAGCGTGCTGCGTGCTTTAGGGGATTCCAGACACCCTTTTTACTTTTTATTATTTTCCAGTCTGTTGAATATTGTGCTGGATTATGTGTGCATTGTGTTCCTGCACATGGGCGTGGAGGGAGCCGCTTTTGCAACCGTGTTCAGTCAGCTTGTCAGCGGACTGCTTAATGTGTGGTGGCTGGTATGCCGTGTAGAGGGAATCCGTATTTCCAGAGAAGATATGAGCTTTTCTGGGTCTCATGTGAAGCGGCTTTGTGCCATCGGATTGCCTATGGGCTTTGAATATTCTATTTCGGCCATTGGAGCAGTAGTGTTGCAGGATGCCATCAATGCTTTGGGCAGCGGAGCTGTGGCCGCCCAGACAGCAGGTGAGAAGATACGGCAGATGTTTACTCTGCCTATGGAAAGTGTAGGAATGGCTATGGCTACTTATGCCGGCCAGAATTTTGGCGCCGGGAGAATTGACAGGATAAAAAAGGGAATTCAGAAAGGAATGGTGATTCAGCTTACTTACTGCGCCTTAGTGTGGGTTCTGCTGCTTTTTGCAGGAAAATTCCTGACAGGTCTGGTATTGGGAGATAATGCTGCTGATATTGGAGAAATGGCCCGGCAGTATCTTTTTATCTGCAGCTGTCTGTTTCTTTTCCACGGCTCTCTGATGATTTTCAGAAATACGCTTCAGGGAATGGGATACAGCCTGCATGCCGTACTTTCCGGTGTGTGGGAGTTAGCAGGAAGAAGTCTGGGAAGCCTGCTGGCTTTTCATGGGCTGGGCTATCTGGCCATCTGTTTCTCCAATCCTATGGCCTGGGCTTTTGCTTTGTGCTACTGTGTAATTTTAGTGACGATTATGATTGGGAAAGCACAGAGACAAGATAAAAGATAAAAAATGATTTTATAGGGCTGTTGTGCTAATGCAACAGCCCTATAATTGACTTAAAAACTGGTTTCGTCCACGGATTACATTTTCCGCCGGTTTTCAAAAAAGGATATTTTTTCCACGGCATCCAGAATGTCTTTAAAGTCCTCTTTGGGCGCTAGGTCTATATAAGATTTTAAAATATGGTTTTCCTGTTTTTTATAAGGGCCGTAAAAGATGTTGTATAAATCATGGCCTCTGACATAGGTTTTGATTTCCTCCATGTGGGACTTTATGTCTTCTACAGTTTCAAAATCCTTTCCTACTATCTGGAGCAGATGGCGCCCGCCTCTGGTGCGGTGCAGGTATTCTTTCCATTTTTTTAGAAGAATCTGGTAGAAAGCCTCAGGTGAAGAAACAATACCAAGCTTTGTCATGACCTGAGGATTCAGAAAGTAATTTTCAAAGGAGTAATATTTCAATACCAGTATATTTTGGGGCGTGATGCGGGGAAGATGTTCTGTATCCTCTGCATTTCTCTCTTCATAATATTTGCACAGGGACCGGACCAGGTCTTCATGGTTTTTGCCGTCTCCGTCCCGTATCATGAGAAAACGTTCTTTAAGATAAAGTTGGTTTATGTATTTTAAGTTGGCGTAGGTTTTAATATTGGTGCAGCTATTGGTGGTGATAATGGAAATCCGCAGCAGACTGCCGTCTTTGTCATAAAGTTCGGAATAATATTTTTCCAGAAGCAGGGGAAGCCGGCTTTTATCCTGCTTTCCCTCTACGATAAATACAAAACCAACATTCAGCAAATCTGCGGCGGAATAGCCTAAATCATCCAGTATAAGAGAAAGGTTGGTTTTCTCCCTGGCTGCGGGCAGCCCTTCTTGATTCAGGACAATCTGACGAATCTGCCTGCTGTTAAAGGGGAAGAGCAGATTGGGAGAATGAGTGGAAAAAATTACCTGACATTTTCTGGATAACCGGTAGAGAATGTCACTGGATGTTTTTTGCAGCTGAGGATGCAGGTAAATTTCCGGGTCTTCCATCAGCAAAAGAGAGGGCATACGGGAATCTTCTTCCATATAGGCCTCTAAAAGAGATAAAAGGTATATACTCCTCATACCTTTGCCAAGCTGGGACACGGGAAATGGAGCCGGCCGGTTTTTCTGCCGGATATAGCCCTGGACCTGGAAAATCTCCCCGGTATGGCAGGTCAAATCATAGGTGATTTTCCCGTGGAAACGGCTGTTTCTGGAAAAATGCTGATTCACCCTCTGAGAAAAGTCTTTCAGATTCAAATGGTATAGCTTGTATTCCAACAATTTTTCCGTCTCAAAAGCATTCAGCTCTTCCGGGGTTTTCTGGTTCAGCAGACCAATACAGGAAAAGCAGTGGCTGCAGGTTTTCTGCCTGTCAAAGAGGCAGCAGTCCATGCGCATCTGGTTCAGTAAATCATCCTCCAGAAAAGAGAGAAGGTGGTGCTGGATTTTTTCCATGGAGCGGCTGCTGTCCAGATAATATATAGAAGGAAGGACCTGGGGGAGATAACGGTTATTTTTGTGAAAGCCATCGTTATAGCGAATATTTCCGTTGTAATTGGCCACATAGGTAAAAGTCAGGGCGCCATCCTTGTAGGAGGGCAGCTTAGAGGTGAAATCCTTAAACCAGGAGTCCCATCTTTTATAGGCACTGACTCTTTTTCCTTCAAACAGAAGCTGTAAATCTTTAGAAGACAGGGAAAGGGCTATGGAAATTTCTATGTTTTGCCGCTGCCGGTTAAAATCTGCGGGGACAGGAGTATATTCCCCCATAGCCGCAGCAATAGCTGTCAGGATGGAAGATTTTCCTACGCTGTTTTGCCCCACTAGAATCAGAGCGCTTTCTATATTGTGCATAGACAGCGATTCAATAGACTTAAAATTCCGGATTTGAAGATATGAAATTTCCATAAGCGCCTCCCTTTTAAAAGACTGTTTCTATAAATATATCATGGATGGAAGGAAAAATGTAGGGGATAGGATGTTTTTCAGACGGATTATCACATGTAATTAAAGTAGCGCCTTGTTTTCCTTGGCAAATTGGTGTTTCAGAGGAAATGCTGAAAAGAAGCATATGCTATGCAAAAGAATTGAGAAATCGTTTTGGACTTCTCCAGCTATTATATGATTTAGGGATTCAGCAGGAGATGTCAGAACAAGTTATTCAGCAACTTTACACATAAAAGCAGCGGTGTCTGGAACTTTATCCAGGCACCGCTGTTTTCGATTACTTACTCACCCTGCAGCGCATCATACCCTTCTTCACCGGTGCGGACTTTCACTACGTTTTCTACGTCGTACACGAATATTTTTCCGTCTCCGATGTTTCCGGTATACAGTACCCTCTTAGCGGTATCAATAACCTGGGCCACAGGTACCTTGCTTACCACTACCTCCAGTTTGATTTTAGGAAGGAGAGCTACCTCCTCAATCTCAACACCACGGTAATAGTTAATATGGCCCTTTTGGGTACCGAAGCCCATAACCTGGGTGATGGTCATGCCAGAGATTCCCAGAGCTGCCAAAGCTTCTTTCAGTTCTACAAAATGAGACTGGTTAAATACCAGCACAATCTTGCTGAGTTTGGCTTTTGTGGAGGAAGGCTTGGCAGAAGGATAGTGTTCTACTGTGACAGCCTTCTCTAAAGGAACCTTTGCGGCGGAGGATTTACCGGTAAGCACCATAGGCATAAAGTCTGCATAGGAGCTTGCCAGATTATGCTCTGTTACATCCAGGCCTTTTGTCTCTTCTTCTACACTGGCCCGAAGTCCTACGGTGTGTTTGATAACCTGGAAGGTAATCACCATGGTGACAGTTACCCAGGCAATCATGGTTACCACGCCCAGAAGCTGGATGAAAAAGAATTTGATGCCGCCGCCGTAGAACAGACCGTCCTCTGTGGCGAACAGACCTGTCAGCAGGGTTCCTGTGGCTCCGCAAAGGCCGTGGACACCAATGGCACCAACCGGGTCATCAATTTTGCACACCTTATCAATAAATTCAATTCCGAATACTACCACAAAAGCAGCAATCAAACCAATAAAGAAAGCTCCCACAGGATTTACTAAATCGCAGCCTGCAGTGATAGCCACCAGACCGGCCAGAGAACCGTTTAAGGTCATGGAAATGTCTGGTTTTTTATAGCGGAACCAGGTAAGAAGCATGGTTGCCACGGTTGCTGTAGCTGCTGCCAGATTGGTGGTAACAAAAATATTTCCGGCGGAAAAAATAGCCTGGTCGTTGTCCATGGAAACAGTGGAACAGCCGTTGAAGCCGAACCAACAGAACCAGAGGATGAAAACACCAAGGGCGCCCAGGGTAAGACTGTGGCCTAAAATAGCCTTGGGTTTTCCGTTTTTATCGTATTTTCCGATTCGTGGTCCCAGAATCTTGGCGCCTATAAGGGCTGCAGTACCGCCGCAGAGATGTACGGCAGTGGAGCCTGCAAAATCGTGGAAGCCCAGCTGGGCCAGCCAGCCTCCGCCCCAAATCCAGTGGCCGGAAATAGGATATACAAAAGCGCTGATAACTGCGCTGTAAATACAATAAGAAACAAATTTGGTACGCTCCGCCATGGCTCCGGATACAATGGTAGCAGCGGTAGCGCAGAATACGGTTTGAAAAATCAGGTATGCAGGAAGGGGTACTCCGTCAGGAAGTATAGATGAATAATTTCCCTGCACCAGAGGGTCAAAGCCGCCTATGATAGCTCTGGAGCCTGCAAACATAATACCAAAGCCCAGAAGCCAGTACAGCGGGGTTCCGATGGCAAAATCCATCAGGTTTTTCATGATAATATTTCCGGCGTTTTTGGCCCGGGTAAAACCGGTTTCCACCATGGCAAAGCCGGCCTGCATAAAAAATACAAGAGCTGCGCCTACTAAAACCCATATCGTGTTGACTGCTGAATATTCCATAAACAATTTCCTCCTTGTTTTCGGTTTATGGCACAAAAGGGTGCATGGTCTGTCTGGTACCTGACAGGCCATGCACCCTTTTGTGCAGAATGTTTTCCGGAAAAGTCAAAAAGCGCCATGTGTAAGCCACGGCGCTTTTGATGTAATTCATTATAATCAAAAAAAATAGTTTGTCAAGAAAAAATTTCAACTTTTTCAATCGACCCTTTTTCAATTGTTTTCCAAATAAAACACAGCAAGCTGGGTTCTGTCACGAAGCTGGAGCTTATCCAGAACAGTGCTGAGATAATTTCGCACCGTACCTTCGCTTAAATACAGTTGCCCTGCAATTTCCTTGTTGCTGAGGCCTTTTGCCA
Source organism: uncultured Blautia sp. (assembly GCA_902476765.1). Classification (GTDB taxonomy): domain Bacteria; phylum Bacillota; class Clostridia; order Lachnospirales; family Lachnospiraceae; genus Blautia. The sequence goes on along the minus strand of CABSEJ010000002.1, from coordinate 59,215 downwards.
CCAGGGAGATGATTTCCAGCTCCCGGTCTGTGATGCTATAATCCTTCCAAGAAAAGCTTTTTTGTCCTGCCAGCAGGTGGGGCAGTTTGGCAGTGATTTCACTGCCATAGACGCTTTGTCCGGAATATACGGCTTTTAAGGAAGGAGCGATACTGGCGTAATCTTGTTTTAACAGATAACCCTTAGCTCCCAGCCGCAGTGCACGGATAATGTATTCGTCATCCAGAAAAGTAGTCAGCAGCAATATTTTAGCTTCAGGATGGCGAGAGAGGATTTGACTGGCAGCAGACAGGCCATCCATATCCTTCATGCGAATGTCCATCAGCAGAATATCCGGATCCAGAGTATCGTAGAGTGCTACAGCCTCACGTCCGCTTTTACCTGTGCCGCAGACCTGAATGTGGGAATCTGCTTCTAAAATGGTTTTCAATGCAGTGGTAATAAGAAAATCATCGTCAACAATCAATATGCGCATATATGCCTCCTAAGAAAAAGAATCTTTTAATTCTGGCTTGGGGATAGTGATAAAAATCCGGAATCCCTCTTTTCTTTGAAAACGGATGGTTCCGTTTAGAATCCGTACCCTTTCTTCCATGTTGGACAGACCTATGCCCTCCCGGCTGGCACCAGAGCCTCCGCTGCCGTTGTCCCGGATAATCAGCTGGTACATGGCAGGGTGCTCCCGCATGATTATCCGGGCTTCCGTGGCCTGGCTGTGCCGGGCTATATTGGACAAGGACTCCTTCAAAATAGAGAGAAGGCAGTATTTTACAGGAACCGGCACCTGCTGCCCCATATCGTATTCCATTGACACTGGACAATAGTGAAAATCTTCAACACAGGAGGCGGCAGCCTCCCGGAGATTGATAGACTCATCATGCAGGTCGTGAACACTTTCACGGATATTATTCATAGCCTGGTTCAGAGTTTGTTCCAACTGAACCAGGGAGGTGTCCACAGCAGATTCCCCGGAAATGGTTCTCAGCGCACCCACCATAAGGATGGAACGGGAAAGCATGTGTCCTACATTGTCGTGAATCTCCCGGGCAATGCGGTTCCGTTCCTTTAGGGTGGCTGCATAGATTTCATAATCTTGTTTTTCCAGAAGCGCCCTGTTTTTTTCTTGAAGAGAAAGGTTCTGTTCCGTGCTGTCGTCCCGGACTTTTTTGTATTTTTGTCTCAGGATTTCCAGGGCAGAGGTTTTATAGTAAAGAATTCCTGCCAGTACGACTCCTGCTTCCAGATAATAAAGGTAAGAGAGAGGATACCGGTATAGCCCTGTTAAAATCAATCCCCCCGGAAGTAAAAGTCTCCAGCTTTTTCTGAAACCAGGAGATGTGTCATCCAAGCAGTCATAGGCCAGTAAGGGAAGAAATCCCATAGCTCTGGGAAAAAGCAGGATGCTGAATCCGTATAATCCCAGGAGAAAAAAGAATATGCTTTGACGTTTGCAAGGGAGTAACGGAATTCCCCAGGCATAGCGGGCTGCAGAAAGCCCTACTGACAAAAAGAAAAAAAGCACATAAAAAGGGTCTGCTTCCAGGAAAAAACAGGTCCCCAGGCAATAGCATAGAAGCAGGGATTTATCATAAAGAAAAGTCAAAAAAACTCCTCCCATCTTGTGTACGGAATGTCCATGGATTTGCATTTTTAAACTTAGTACAGTATAGCATAATTTACCCGGTTTTCCTATGTGACATTTGTCATGGGAAGAGCTGATGAATATCACTGTACGGGAAAATAGTTTTTTGCTAGTATACTGGTACGTTCATTTTCAGCATAATGACGTAGAATGAATTTTCATTCTGCAAGGCGGAGGAATGAGGCGTAGCGGTGGCTACGTCGATTGACGACAACGCAGCAGATGGAAATTCAGGCAAGTCATTTGTTGAAATGTGAACGTGTCAGTACACTAGTATGAGGGTATACCGCAAAGCGAAACATTAAGGTTGAGGCGTATGCTCTTGCCAGAGAGGATACAGGAAAATGGAAAAGGAGTGACAAAAAAATGCCTGTTATAGAGATTAACAATCTGGTTAAACGATATAAAGATACCCTGGCCCTGGACCATCTGAATTTGCAGATTGAGGAGGGGGAAATTTTCGGCCTGCTGGGGCCAAACGGCTCGGGAAAGACCACGGTTATTAACTGCCTGTTGGCTTTATTGAAATTTGATAAGGGAAGTATCCGTATTTTCGGTAAAGAGATGCAGCCGGACAGCTATGACATTAAGCGCCAGATTGGCCTGGTCATGCAGAATGTAGCTGTTTTTGACGAACTATCTGTTTGGGAAAATATTGACTATTTTTGCGGCATGTATGTGGAGAATAAAAGGGAGAGGAGAAAGCTGGTGGAGGAGGCGGTGGCCTTTACCGGTTTGGAAGGCTATGAGAAGAAAAGACCGAAAAAACTTTCCGGAGGTTTGCTTAGAAGATTGAATATTGCCTGCGGCATAGCCCATAAGCCAAGGCTGATTATCCTGGATGAGCCTACGGTGGCTGTAGACCCTCAGAGTAGAAATAAGATTTTGGAAGGGATTCAGGAAATGAACCGGAATGGCTCTACCATTATTTATACCTCCCACTATATGGAAGAGGTAGAACAGATTTGTACCAAAATTGCTATTTTAGACCATGGCAGATGTTTGGCACAGGGTACTGCAGAGGAATTGAAAGCCATGATAAAAACCGGAGAAAAAATACACATGGAGGCTGTTGTTCTGTCACCGGAACAACTTGCCTATATCCGGAATATGCCTCATGTGTATGCAGCGGAATATAAGGAGGGAAATCTGGAGCTGCGGTTCGAAGGGACAGACAATAACCTGCTTAGGCTTTTAGGCTATATGGAGCAGGAAAAATTGGTTTGCGGACGGTTGTTTTCTGAGCTTCCTACTTTAAACGACGTGTTTCTGGAGATTACGGGGAAAGAATTGCGGGATTAGGAGGATAAGAAATGTTTCGGATAATAAAAAGACAGATTTTAGTATCGGTAAGGGAAAAATCCGCTCTCTTCTGGACGCTGATTTTCCCTCTGATATTGGCCACTCTCTTTCATTTTACCCTGGAAGGAATGATGAGCCGGCATAGTATGGGGGATATGGAGGCAGCTTTGGTCATGGAAGCATCCGGCAGTACCCAGGAGAAAGAAAGCTTTCGGCAATATCTTCAGTCTCTTGACGTATCCTATATCCGCATAGAAGAGATGTCTGAGGAAGAGGCCGCAGAGGCATTGAAAAACGACAGGATTGACGGAATTTTCTATGCCGGGGAGGAACGCTCCCTTACCGTAGGAGAGGACTCTGTGTATACCGGTATTCTGTCTCAGGTGCTGGAGATGTATGAAAGAAACCGATACCTTTTGGAAAAAGTGGGAGCAGAACGGCCGGAAAGGCTAGGGGAGGCCGTCTCGGCTCTGACTGAGTACAAAGAGGCCACCAAAGCGGTAGCCTTGGGAGGAAAATCCATAGACAACATCCAGAATTATTTCTTTGCCCTGGTGGCTATGAGCTGTCTGTACGGAAGCTTTTTAGGTATGTATAATACGGTGAATGTCCAGGCCAATACTTCTTCCTTGGGAGCCAGGATGGCCGCAGGGTGTCTGAAACGCTGGAAAACCATAACGGCCAGTCTGATTTCAGCCTGGATTCTCAGCTTTGGAGAGGTGCTGGTTCTGCTGTTTTACCTTCAGGTGATTCTGGGGGATATACATGCAGGGGAAGACCAGGGAAAGATTATTTTTATCTGTCTGGTGTCTACTTTGTGTGCAGCAAGCCTGGGAATGCTGGTAGGTACGGTGGGCTCCTGGGGAGAGAAGGCAAAAAACGGCTTTCTGGTAAGCCTGAGTATGACCTGCTCTTTTCTTGCAGATTTGATGGTGGGCGGGGTGAAAAGCAGTATAGAGCAGCATGTCCCTATCGTAAACAGAATCAATCCCGGCGCTTTGATTACGGACGCTTTTTATAGTGTTCTGGTCTATGATGACCAGGAAAAATACATAAGAAGCCTGACCTGTCTGGCCCTGCTGGCTCTGGTAATGCTGGCGGCTGCGATTATGTCCATGAGGAGAATGCGTTATGAAAGTATTTAGAGGATATATACTTTGTATGAGAGGAAATTTTCACACCATTATCATGTATTGTGTGATCTTTTTTCTGGTGTCCTTGCTGATGGTACAGTTTTCCGGGGATGCAAGCAAGGGTGACTGGTACATAGGACAGGAGGTGCAGATAGGTGTGGTCAACAAGGAGGAAGGGCCCTGGTCTCAGGCTCTTACCGATTATCTGAGACAGCGTTATGTGGTAAAGAAAATGGAGGATGATAAAGGGAAGATTACAGAAGCGTTGTATAATCAAGAGGTAAAATATGTGCTGCTGATTCCCAGGGAATTTCAGAAAGATTGCCTGGAAGGGGAGGAAAAACTGGAGGTTATGAGCGAGCCCGGAAGCAGATGGGAATATGACGTAAACGCTGTGGTAAATGGTTTTGTGAACAGTGCCAGGGTATGTATAGCAGCAGGCTATTCCGAAAATGAGGCCATTGAAATCCTAAGAGAAAGCAGTGAGATAAAGGCAAAGGTCAAGGTGGAAAGTCCTCAGGGGTCCGACTCCATGTATAATGTGTTCCGTTTTATGCCTTATCTGTATTTCAGTATTCTTTGCTTTACTATGGGAGTAGTACGCAGAGAATATCAGAAGCTGGACATCCGCAGACGGCTTATGGCAACCAGTATGCCTTTGCGGAAACAAAGCTTGGAAATGTTCCTGGCTTTTCTCACCGTGGGTCTTGGTATTTGGGTTCTCTGCCAGGGAATGGGGATAGCTCTCTGCGGGGGAGATTTTCTGGAGAGTCCCAACAAATGGTATATTCTGCTCAATGGTTTTTCCATCATGCTTTCCGCTTTGGCAGCTTCCTTTTTTATCGGAAATGTGGCAAAGACCAGTGAGGCGGTCAACGGATTGGCCAATGTTGTCTCCCTGGGTTTCAGTTTCCTTGGCGGAGTATTTATCCCCCTGGAAATGCTTACAGGAACAGTGAAAAGAATCGGCCAGTTTTTCCCTACCTTCTGGTACTCCCAAAATATGGGCATACTCTGCTACAACCATGAATTGACAGCCAGCCTGAGGGAGCGGCTATGTCAGGGAATCCTGATTCAGCTTGCTTTTGGAGCTGCCTGCGTGGCGGTGGCTATGGCCATAAACAAGGCTAAAAGGCAGGAGGAATAAAAAATTGCTTCAAAATGAAAAGACTATGCGTTTTATAAAGCGCATGGTCTTTTTTAGTGTGCAAAAAGGTAAAGGTGACGGATGATACTATATACTTGATAGAAAAATGAACAAATAAAGGATAAAACTGAACGATTTTATTATTAAAAAATACTATTATAGGATTAGTAGAAAGGAGGACGAAAATGAAAGGAAAAAAATTACATGCAAAGCGGTCAAAGCTTCCATATTTGATGCTGCTCCCTACATTTGCAGTGATTGGAGTTTTTATGATTTATCCTATTTGCAGAACCTTTTTTCTTAGCACCCAGGAGTATATTTTAACCAATCCTGGGGGACAGGAATTTATAGGAATCCAACATTTTAAGGAGCTTCTTACGGACCCCACATTTCTGAAAGCAGCAGGGAATTCGGTTTATTGGACAGTGGTCAATGTACTGCTGCAGGCGGTTTTGGGCCTGGCTGTGGCCTTACTGTTAAACCAGAAGTTTAAGGGGAGAGGCGTTTTCAGAGCTTTGATGTTTACTCCTTGGGCCGTGGGAGGAATTCTGGTAGCTTTGATTTTCAGCTTTATGTTTAATGAAAGTGTAGGGGTTTTGGGCGATTTGATGATGAAAGTAGGAATTGCCCAGGAACGGGTATCCTGGTTTGCCGATGGAGGTACAGCTATGTGGGCACTGATAATCGCAAATACCTGGAGAGGAATTCCGTTTTTCGCAATCAGTATTTTAGCGGCGCTCCAAACCATTTCCCCGGAAATTTATGAGTCCGCAGATGTGGACGGAGCCGGAGCCTGGTATAAATTTTCAAGAATTACCATGCCATTGATAAAAGATACCTTATTGCTGACCATTCTTCTGCGCACCATATGGACTTTAAATGTGGTGGATATTATTTACGGAATGACAAAGGGCGGACCTAATTTTTCTACCCTTACGGTTCCTGTGTATATCATGATGAGTTTTAATGATTCCCTGGATGCAGGATATGCTTCTGCTATGGCGGTGCTGATGATTTTTGTTTTGTTGATTTTTTCAGCTGTTTATTTGAAACTGGGAAGATACGGAAAGGAGGAATATTACTAATGACAAGAGCGAAAAAGAAAAAAGTAAAAAAACTGTTTGTCTGTTATATTCCTATTATTTTATGCACCATTGTTACCTTATTTCCATATTATTGGTTTCTCTGCACCTCTTTAAAGGAAGAAAGCAGCATTATGGATTTGCCTATTAAGTATCTGCCTGTGCCCTTTACTTTTGACAATTATAAAAATATGTTGTCCAGTATGGGATTTGACCAGTACTTTCTTAACAGCTTGATTGTATCAGGAGCCACAACCGTACTGATTATTCTTATTGCGATTTTAGGCGGATATGCCATATCCAGGTACAAATTTAAAGGAAAAAAATTTACATTTTTCTTATTGCTTATTACCCAAATGCTGCCGGGAGTAGTAATCTTGATTCCGTTATTCACGATTTTCAGCAAGCTGGGTCTTATAAATAATTTATGGTCCCTGATTATTACAAACACTACCGTAAATCTGCCTTTTTGCATGATAATGATAAGCGGGTTTTTCTCCAGTGTTCCAACCACATTGGAGGAGGCGGCCCAGATAGACGGCTGCTCTATTTGGAAGGCTATTTTCCGAATTGTGGTGCCTTCCATTCTGCCTGGTATCGTGTCCTCAGGAGCGTTTGCCTTTGTTAATACATGGAATGAGTTTGTGTATTCCCTTAATTTTATCAACGATTCGGAAAAATTCACCCTTCCGGTGGGGTTAAGTATGATGAAAGGAGAATTTACTGTAAATTACGGTGGTCTGGCTGCAGGAACAATTGTAGCTTTGATACCGGTGCTGCTTGTTTTTTGTTTTATCCAGAAATATCTGGTAGAAGGACTGTCTGCAGGTGCAGTGAAAGGATGAGATTATGAAGTATAAGAAAAATTGGGAAGAAACCAAAGAAAAATGGACAAATTACTGGAAACATGCCAATACGGGTAGGCCTTTAATGTGCGTGATTGCCAGAAAAGAAGAAATTGAGGAGGCGGCCAGCCAGGAAGTGTGTACGGATGTGTGCCGCAGCGAAGGATGGTACCGCTGCCTTCCAGAGGAATTGAAATGTTCTGACCCGGAGGACAAATTTTTAAACGTTGAGAAAAGTGTGAAAAGATACCGTTATTTTTGTGATACCCATGAATTTATGGGAGAAAGCTTTCCAAATATGCAGGTGGACTTTGGTCCGGGGTCTGTGGCCTCTTATTTGGGAGCTGACATAGAATTTCGTATGGATACCATCTGGTATCACCCCTGTATGACGGATATAATAGACCATCCACCTATTTGCTTTAATGAGGAAAATTCATGGCTGAAAAAACATTTAGAGCTGACAAAAAAATGCAGAGAACTGGCTGGTGATGATTTTTATGTATGTATTCCGGATTTGATGGAGGGAATTGATGTATTGGCGTCTATGAGAGGTGCCCAGGACTTGCTGTATGATGAAATCGAAGAACCTGAGACAGTGCAGAAAAGAATTTGGGAAATCCAAAATACCTATTTTGAATACTATGACAGGTTTTATGAGCTGGTAAAGGACGAAGAAGGAGGAAGCGCCTACATGGTTTTCCAAATTTGGGGTCCTGGAAAAACAGCCAAGCTTCAATGCGACTTTGGTGCCTTGATGTCTCCCACCCAGTTTAAGGAGTTTATGGTAGAGCCATTAAGAGAACAGGCCAAAAAGCTAGATTATGTGGTTTACCATTTGGATGGACCAGACAACATCAAACATTTGGATTTTATCCTGGATATAGATGAGATTGACGCTATCCAATGGACCAGCGGAGACGCAGGACCTGACGGAACTTTAGAAGAATGGGACATTATTTATGATAAAGCGAGAAAAGCAGGAAAATCCCTGTGGGTAAAGGTATATTCAGGTGAATTTGAGGACTGGATAAGGAATGCAGAGCGATTAGTAAAAAAATATGGTTCCCACAGTCTGTTTTTGCACTTTCCGGAAATGTCTAAAAAGCAGGCAGATTATTTGCTGGATTATGCAGAAAAAAACTGGAGCGATATAAAAGGTACTTTTCAGGTGTAAAAGGAGGAAAGAAGATGAAGAAAAAAACATTGTTAGGGCTGTTTCTGGCAGGAACACTGGTTATTGGAAGCCTTGCAGGATGCGGCGGTGAAAAAGGTGCAGGTACTGATGGGGATAAGGAAAGTGACAGCGCCAGCGGAAAAAAGGAAACCATTGAATTCTGGTATCACGACGGAAACCCCACCTCTAATGCTATTTTTGAGGAAGTAATAAAAATGTTTGAAGAAGACTATCCTCAGTACGAAGTAAAGTATGTGGGACTTCCTTCGGACTCTTATCTGCAGAAGTATAATGTGGCTGTTGCCACAAACTCCGTGCCCGATGTAGTGAGTATCCGGGATATGGATATTTCTTCTTTTGCTGACCAGGGAGCACTGCTCTGTTTGGAGGATGCTTTTAACCAGTTTGAGGAAAAAGAAAATCTGGATGAGGCCACTTTAAATGCTGTGAGAAACTGTGTAGTGGATAAACAGCTTTACTGCCTTCCCCAGTACATTACAACAGATATTTCTTGGGCCAATACGAAATTGATGGAGGAAAAGGGAATACAGGCGCCTAAGACCATTGATGAGTTTATGGAGGATTGTGAAAAATATGCAGATTCTGCAAATGGAACCTATTTTTATTCATTGAGAGGCGGTGCCGGTTCCATGGAAAATCTCTTTGACTTTATTTTCACTTATGCAGACCAGGACCAAATGTTTGATGAAGAGGGAAACTGTGTATTGTCTGATGCTGTTTTCGCAGAGGCTATGGATTTATATGCCAGTATTTATTGGAATAACTGGACTTCAAAAGATAGTGTAACTAACAGCTTTAAAGAGATGGTGGCGGAATTTGGTTCTGAAACCAGTATGTATATCAGCCATAATTCTTCTTCCCTGGCAGAGCATCAAAAGAATTTAGGAGAGGGAAATTTTGCTAATGTGATTGCTCCTGCAAATAAAAATGGCAATGTGGTGACTAAAGATATTAGTTTTACCGGATATTCGGTAATGAAGAATGCAGAGCATCAGGAAGCTGCCATAGAATTTGTAAAATATCTTGTTTCTGCTAAAGCTGCTTCTTATCACTGTGAGAAAGAAGGAAGGGTACCTGTGAACTCTTTGATTTATGAGGAAGAATGGTATCAGCAGGATGAATATAACAAGGTGTATCAGGAAATGATGCAGGCGGATAACGTAAAATTCCTGACTCATCCAGTATGGCTAACCCAGTGGAATGAATTCCGGAGCAAATACCAGGAGCCCGGTTTCCAGGCTGTACTGCTAAAAGAGAGGTCTTCTGAGGAAGTACTGAAGGAATGGGCGGATTATCTCACTGCTGCCCAAAAAGAGTATCTGCAGACAAATCAGTAAAAAATAGAGAAAGGAAGCTGCTATGGAGGAATATGAAAAAAGTAGATTAGAAAAAATGCGCTTTCAACGAGCGGAAATATACAGTCTGGCCGAGATAAGAACACCGGCGCCTTTTTGGGATGCCACAGGGGGACCTTTTTATAAGGTCCCTGTAGACTGTTGGCTGGTATTGTATGATGACAATCAAATTTCCGGACAAGGCCCTTGTTCTAAAAAAATGCAGGAACAGCTGCTTCCTCTCCTGCTGAACGGGGAGACCCGTACTTACAGAGAATGGTATGAAAAATTATACTGGTCCATCAGAAACTGTGGATTTAGCGGAGAAGCTGCGGTAGAACTTGGAAGGCTGGATTATGTGTTGCATGATATTCTGGCGAAAAGAAAGTCTATGCCACTGCACCGGTTTCTGGGAGCGAAAAGAGATTGGGCTTTGGCCTATGCCAGCGGCTGTGGGACAAATCTGAGTATTACTCAGGCCGTGAAAGAGGCAGAGGAGTATCTGGCAGAGGGATACCAGACGCTTAAGATAAAAGTGGCGGGAAATTTTGGAGCAGATTTAGCGGCAGATGTGAAAAAAATAGAGGAGGTCAGAAAAGCAGCAGGAGATAAAATCAGTCTAGCTGTAGATGTAAATCAACTGTGGAGTCGGGCGGAGGATGCATTGGAGTTTATAAAACAGATTGAAGAATACCGTATCCAATGGCTGGAAGAGCCGGTTCATTCTTATAATATGAGAGAACTGAAAAGATTGACGGGAATGACAGACATACCAATTGCTATGGGGGAATCCCCCAGATGCTATTATCCCATGGAAGCTTATGTGGATGCGGGAGTTAGGCATTTGGAGCCTATTCCCAGCAATTTAAGCAGTGTAGAGGATTGGATGAGAAGCAGAAAGCTGGCTTATGAAAACGGAATCCAGCTTAGCTCCGGAGGGTATTCTCATATGACGGCAGCCTTTATTGCTTCCGGCCGGGAAGAAGATATGGTAGAGTATCTTATTCCTGTTATGCGTCCTTTGGTGGACATCATGGAAATCTATCCCAGAGAAGAAGAAGGGAAATTCATTCTTCCACAGATTCCCGGAAGTCCTATGGTGCCGGATTTTAAGAGCCTTGTGAAAAACGGATACATAGAAAAAATAGAAATTTTGAGAGGTTAAAATGAAAGCAGGAATATTAGTAGAGGCAGAAAAAATAGAAGTAACGGATGTGCCTATGGTTACACTTCAAAAAGATACAGAGGTAATCGTTAAAGTTATGGCTATTGGTATCTGCGGAACAGATTTGCATGTATACAGGGGAGAACGTCAGGATGTAAGTCTCCCCAGGATTATGGGACATGAACTGGCAGGGATTGTAGTCCGGACAGGAGAAAAGGTGAAAAGTCTGAGCGAAGGAGACCATGTGATTTTTGACCCGGTTGTGGCCTGCCATACATGTACTGCCTGTAAAAAAGGGCATGAAAATGTATGTGAAAGTGTGAAGTGCTTTGGGGTGCAAATGGATGGAGGATTTCAGGAATATATTTCCGTAGAAGAAGATACTCTTTATAAAATTTCAAAGGAAGTCCCCTTTACCACAGCTGCTTTGGGAGAGCCTTTTTCTATAGCGGCCAATATCTTTGCAAAATCACAGGCGCAGAAAGACGATTATGTGGTGATTATAGGTGCAGGTACTGTAGGGATTGCAGTCCTTCAAGTTATGAAAAAGATAGGCTGCAAAGTTATGGTGGCGGATATATCTGAGAAGAAACTGGAAAATGCAGCACGTTTTGGCGCTGATGTATTAGTAAATACGAAAAAAGAGAGTTTAGAAGAGAAAGTTCATTTAGCTTTTGCCGGAAATGCAGATGTGGTACTGGATGCAGTGGGCAGCGTGACAACTTTGGAAAGTGCTGTAAAAATCGCCTCTCCCTGCGGAAGAGTTATTGTCATAGGATTTGATACCAGTGCTTTGAAAATTTCTCCGGCTGACATCACAAAAAAAGAACTGAAGCTGCTTGGCTCCCGCATGAATAACCGTAGATTTCCCCAGGTAGTGAAGTGGCTGGAGGATGGAACTATTACAGATAAAATGATTTCAAAGCAATATAATTTCCGTGAGCTGAATCGGGCTTTTCAGGATACCCTCCGGCATCAGGACCAGTGGCTGAAAACAATAATAGTGATGGAGGATGAAAATGGAAATGTTTGATTTAAAAGGAAAAACAGCAGTCGTAACAGGGGCGTCTGCAGGCATTGGAAAAGCAATTGCAGTAGGGTTGGCAAAGGCTGGTGCGGACCTGGTCTGTGTGGCTAGGAGAGATTGCCGGGAAACAGGGGAAGAGATAAGGAGGCTTGGCAGACAGTCATTGGAAATTTCTGCAGATATATCTGATATGTCTGTATTTGATGGAATTATAGAAAAAACGGTTGAAAAGTTTGGGAAAATTGATATTCTTGTAAATAATGCAGGAACAATCCGCAGGGAAGACGCAATCCGGTTCTCAGAAAAAAATTGGGACGATGTAGTCAATTTAAACTTGAAAAATCTGTTCTTTTTCAGCCAGAAGGTGGCAAATCAGTTTATAAAACAGAAAACCGGAGGGAAAATTATAAATATTGCTTCTATGCTGTCTTATCAAGGGGGAATACGAGTGGTGTCCTATACAGCGGCTAAAAGCGGAGTTATGGGAATTACGAAAGCCATGGCAAATGAATGGGCCAGATATGGAATCCATGTAAACGCTATAGCCCCTGGTTATGTATGTACAGATAATACTGCGGAACTGCGGGAAAACAAGGAAAGATACCGGGAAATTTTAGAACGTATTCCTGCGGGGAGATGGGCGGAGCCTGAGGATATGCAGGGAGCTGCGGTTTTTCTGGCCAGTGCAGCGTCGGATTATGTGGATGGTTGTACTATACCGGTAGACGGAGGCTGGCTGGCTCGGTAAGATAGGAAGGTTGGGGAGGAGAAAAGGATGGGCGTATTGGTTTGGTTTCAGAATCATTCATTGCGATTTAAAATCGTGATTTTAATGTCTTTATTGGTTTTATTACTTCAGAATGTCAACGGAATTATTTTTTTCTCCATGACTACAGATAAATTTGAAAAATCCATTTTGGAGTCCAACCAGGCAACGGTAAACCAGATGGCCACCAATATGAACCGGATTTTTGAGGACATAGTAACTGAAATGGTAGATGTGAGGAATCAGATAACAAGCTATCAGCTGACAGAACAAGGGGATGTCGGACAAGAGGAGTATGCGGCTCGCAGTATTCGGTATCAGGAGTTATTTAATCAGTTAATCGTGTCTCATGACAATTCTCAATTTGTAAATTCCATGTTTGTTCTTGGAGAAAAAGGAGAGAGCTATTCTTATACCCTGTATTCCTATATGCAAACAAAAAAAGATAATTTGTTTCAACAGATATTAAAGAAATATGAATTTGAAAGTCAGGTGGTCTGGAGTTCCCTTATAGAAGAAACCGAATATTTTACCAAGGGAGACAGACAGCTGTTTAGCATTATCATGCCGGTTTACAGGTATCATACCGTAAAGAATCTGCTGGTAGTTAATCTGGATGTGGAGAGAATTCAGAAATATCTCAGAGATTTAAACGGCGAAGAAAATAAGGACAATATGATACTGATACAAGTAAAAGAAGGGGAGAGCTTCAGCTATGACGGAATGGAACAAATTCTGGAAGAGAGCCCGGAACTGAAACAAATTTTTGACCGGGAGTTGAGCGGACAGCAAATAGTGGGAGATAAATACTGTGTACTGTCCAGTAAATTGGCTGTGAACCATTGGACGGTGTCTATGGTAACCCTGCTTTCCAGTATTCAGAACACTACCAGTAGTATGGCAGAATTTATCCTGGTGATTCTCATAACAACAGTAATAATTATGCTGGCAGGAGTGTCTGTGATTGTATATACCATTACCAAGCCCATTCAGAAAATGACCCAAATCATGGAGGCAAACCGTCATACCAAGGCTTTAAATCACAGATTTCACGCCAAATATAACGATGAAGTAGGGGTACTGGCCAGAACCTATAACAGTCTGATGGATGAAATTTCCCAATTGATGGATGAGATTCACAGGGAACAGATTCAGAATAGAAACAGCTATTTTAAAATGCTGCAAATGCAGATTAAACCTCATTTTTTGTATAATACATTAGAATCCGTAAAATTTATGGTGGAAATGAAAGATGAAAAAAGTGTGGATATGCTGGCGGCTATAGGAAAGTTTTATAAGCTTAGTCTGTCTGGTATTTATGACATAGTTAAAATTAAAGAGGAGGTAGAACATCTTACCTGCTATTTGCAGATATTAAAGATGCGGTATAGTTCCAGATACAGTTATGAAATTTCAGTACCTGAAGAAATCCAAAAAGAAGATATTGTAAAGTTTACCTTACAGCCTTTAGTGGAGAATGCGATTTATCATGGGATTAAGGAAAAACGGCAAAAAGGAATGGTAAGGATTACAGGAGAAATACAACAGGACACAATTTTATTGACGGTGTGGGATAATGGTGCGGGCATTCCTCAGGAGAAGCTGGAGACTTTGAAAAAGCAAATGGAAAATCCACGGGAAATAGAATTAAAAGAACATATTGGGGTATTGAATGTTCACCAGAGGATTTATGTCCAGTATGGAAAGAGATTTGGATTGCACATAGAAAGCGTGTTTGGCGAATACACGCAGGTACAAATAAGACTTCCTTATTGTGGAGGCGGGAAAAGCATATAGGAGGTTTGCGTATGTATAAACTTTTGATTGCAGATGACGACGAGATTATCTGCAGAGGTATCGGAAAATGTATTGACTGGGAGAGTCACCGCATCCAGGTAATTGGTATGGTATATGACGGTGAAATGGCTTTAAAAGAGGTAAGAGAGAAGAGACCGGATATTGTTATCGTAGATATTAACATGCCATTTATGGATGGGATAGAATTTTCCTGTGTGGTACGCCAGGAGTTTCCCTGGATTAAAATTATTCTGCTTACGGCTTATAAAGAATTTGAATATGCTCAGAAAGCTGTACAGATGCAGGTTTTTGGCTATATCACAAAGCCTTTTGACAATCAGGAGGTCTTAGATGTGGTGGAGAAAGCTTTGCATTCCCTTGAAGAAGAGCGGGAATATAAAGAGGAAATTACCAGAAATTTGCAGCTGATTCGGGAAAAATATTTAGGTGAACTGGTGTTGTACGGAAAAGTAGAATGCAGCAGCGCTATCAAACTGGTACAAAACCAGAAGTCTTATTTTCAGACGGCTATTTTTTATCTCCAGTATTTTTATGGAGAAGAGGAAAACTCAGTAGAGGATGTGGTGGAGCAAGAGGTTGCATTTAAAATTATAGCGGTACAGGTCAGAGAATATGTAGAGAAATACGGATATTTAAGCTGTTTTTTCAGAGGAAACCGGATTATTTTGCTGTATGAGTATACAGAGAACGCACAGGAGAAGCTGGAACTGCATTTACAGGAAATCATGAGTTTTTTGGGGAAAAACGCAAATACCTATGTAATATGTGGTGTGGGCGGAAAATACCAGGGAAGTGATAAATTGCCATATTCCTACAGAGAGGCTGAAAAGGTGATTGACAGCAGATATGAATACGGGAATCAAAACATTGTTTGCTACAAGGATGTACAAAAGAATAACACAGAGTATTTTCTTCAGTTTAGATTGCTTTCGGACTCAATAGAGAAGGCAATACAAGACAGAGATGAAACCCAGCTGAGAATCCAATTGGACAGGCTGCTTGAAAATATGGGGAAAATGCCAAAAATAAACAAGTCCTCCCTGGCTCTTATGATAATGGAGATGTTGCTGCTGTCTTATAAGGCTTTTGAAGACGAAAGCCTGTATCAGAAATTTTTTCAAAGCGCCCATGGGCTTTTGGCTGAAATTTTGAAAACAAAAAGCCTGGACCAGATTAAAAGGATAGTGGAAAAATCTTTTGAAATTATGTTTGAATATTTAAAGACCAGCAATACCAGTGAAAATGAAAGATTGGTGCAGAAGGCTTTGAGTTATATAAAAGAAAACTACACAAATCCGGAAATGAATTTTAAGGAGGTAGCCGATTCTGTAGGATTAAGCACCAGCTATCTCAGCGCTCTTATGAAAAAATATGGAAACATAAATTATAATCAATACCTGAATGAAGTCCGTATAGAAAGAGCAAAACGGTTTCTAAGTACTCCTGATATTAAAACCTATGAAATTGCATTTTATGTGGGGTTTAATTCCTCCCAGTATTTCAGCAGTATTTTTAAAAAGACTGTGGGCATGACCCCTAAAGAATACCGGGAGGCTCATGTCAGGGCTTAGAGGCCATGAGTACCACACTGAGCCCTGCAGCCAGCATCTGGGACAGGGGCACGGCGATCCAGGTTCCCTGGATGCCCCACACAGATGGAAGAACAGCCAGCAGTATAGCCAGAAATACAGGCTCTCCGTAAATAAGAAGATAAGCCTTAAAATTTTTCCCTGTGGCATAAAAATAAGCAGTGCTGACCCTGGAGACAGCTGCGAAAAGATAGCCGGCGAGAAACACCGGAAGTATATGAGAAATCTGGCTGTTTACCTGAGGGGAGGTACCGAAAAGAGAGCCCAGATTGTGTCTCTGACAGAAAATCAGGGCCATGGATACAGCGGCGGTAAAAAGGGAAAAGCCGAAAGCCATTTTACAGAATTTCCAGGCTCTTTCCTTTTTACCCGCTCCCCAGGAGAGGCTGAAAAGGGGTTGGCTGCCGTCGCTGACACCCTGTAGCAGCATCAGCCCCACCCAATTTATGTAGCTTACCGGGGCATAGCAGGTGACGGCCAGATTTCCGCCGTAGAGAACGGCGCTTTTGTTAATGAGAATTAAAGCAATATTAGGAGCAAAAGTAAGTCCGAAGGGAGACATTCCTACTTTTATCAGTCTTTGCAAGAGAAGCTTCACACTTTCCTGAAAACGGAAGAGAGGCTTTTCTTTTTTCTTTATAAAAAATCCCAGGCAAACCAAAAAGGTAATTCCCTGGCCAATATCTGTGGCTAAAGCGGCTCCTGTCATGCCCAGCGGAAATTTCCAAACCAAAAGATAATCCAGAACAATATTAGTTCCAAAACCTGCAATCATGGCGTACATAGCGATAATAGGGCCGTCCATATTCCGGATAAAAGGTACCAGGCCGGTGCCCAGAATCTGAAACACAGAGCCCAGAGCGATAAAGAAAATATATTCACAGCCCAGGGTATAGATTTCTCCGGATGCACCGAAAAGCCTTAGAAGAGGGGCTCCGGCCACAAGAAGGATTCCGGTAAAAACAAGGCCCAGGCTGCACAGAAGAAAAAGGGACAAGCTGTAAAATTCCCGGCTTCTTTGGGGATTTTGGCTGCCAAGTCCCAGAGAATATTCCACAGCTCCGCCCATACCAATTCCTGTACCCATGGACTGTAAAAGGGCTGTCAGGGGGTAAGCCACGTTAATGGCTGGCAGGGCGCTGTCGCCCAGGGCGTTTCCCACGAAAAAACCGTCTGTAATGCCATAGATTCCAGACAGGGTAAAGGCCAGCATAGCAGGCAGAACAGCACGGAAAAACTGGGATGCAAGATGTTCTTTATGTCCTATCATTGTATTACCTCCAGTGGATTAACCTTAGCATAGAAAATCAGCCTCTGTCAATGCGGGAATAGAGGCCCTTTCATACCAATTGCCGGAAACTGGTCCATTGGGGTTTTCTTAACCTGCTGTACAGGTAAAGATTCCTTTGCTATGATAGAAGCAGGCCCTGGCAAAGGAGGGGCGGAAAGGAAGAACCGGGATATGGAACGAAATAGAAAAATTTTAGTGGTGGAGGATGACAGAGGATTACGCAGCGGTATTTCCTTTTCTCTGACCCAGGAGGGCTATCAGGTTCTGGAGGCGGAGAACGGGGGAAAAGGCTGGCAGTTATTTCAGGAAGAAAATCCGGATGGTATGATTCTGGATTTAAATCTTCCGGATATGGATGGAAATCAGCTGTGCAGAAGGATTCGGGAGAAATCCCGGATGCCGGTACTGATGCTTACAGCAAGGGATTTGGAAACAGACGAGATTATGGGACTGTCAAACGGAGCTGATGACTATATGACCAAGCCCTTTTCACTGGCGGTTTTGAAATTGAGATTAAAGAAGCTTTTAGACAGGGGAATGGATGGGGAAAGAGAGATGGTTTTAAGCTCCGGCTCTGTGCGGCTGAATCTTTCTCTTATGAAAGCCTACAAAGAGGAAAAGGAGCTGGACTGCAGTATGACAGAATTCAAGCTGCTAAAATGCTTTTTGGAAAATAAAGGAAGAGTTTTAACCCAGAACCAGCTTCTGGACCTGGTATGGGATTGCCAGGGGAAATATGTGAACCAGAACACCCTCCAGGTTAATATCGGAAGATTGAGAAAGAAGCTGGAAACAGGGGAGCAGTCTTTCCGACAGATTAAAACCATTCACGGAATCGGGTATTTATGGGAGGAAGAGCCATGACACAGATTATGATGTGGGGAATATGCCTGGGGACGGTTTTTTTGGCTGCTGCTTTCTGCGGGGCTGTGTGTTTTTACTGCAATAGAACTCTTGACCGGATTTCAGAGCTTTTACTGGCTTATGAAAAAGGAGAGACTATCCGGGACCAGGACTGCCGGGAAACCAGAGAATCTAAAATTATCAGCAGACTTTTGGCTGTTTTGAAGCGCTCTTCGTTAGAAAGAGACAAGGCGGGAAAAGAGAAGGCGGAGATTGCGGCCCTTCTTTCAGACTTATCCCACCAGATGAAAACGCCTTTGGCTAACATCCTTTTGAATACAGATATATTAAAAGAAGGAAGCCTATCCGTTCAGGAGCAGCAGATTTTTCTCCAGAGAAACCGGCAGCAGGCAGAGAAAATGCAGTGGCTTATGAAAACTTTGGTAAAAGCTTCCCGTCTGGAACAGGGAATCCTCACCTTTGACAGCTTCCCGGCATCCCTGACGGAAACTTTAGCCAGGAGTATTCAGGGAGTGTATGCCCAGGCCAGGGACAAAGGGATACAGATTAAGACAAAGGAATTTCAGGAATGCGAGCCTATTCACAATCCTAAATGGACGGCGGAGGCGCTGGGAAATATTTTAGAAAATGCGGTCAAGTATTCTCCTCAGGGCAGTTCTGTCTGTATTGATGTACAGCCGTTGGAAATGTATATAAAAATCAGGATTCAAGACCAGGGACCGGGAATTCCACAGGACGAGTACAATCTGATTTTTCATCGGTTTTACCGGGGGAAGGATAGAGAGCAGGAGGAGGGAAGCGGCCTTGGCTTATACCTGGCTCAATTGATTCTCCAGAAGGAAAAGGGCTATGTGACAGTTTCTTCCCGGGAAGGTGAAGGGAGCTGTTTTTCTGTATTTCTATTAAAAAGATGTTGGGGTCAAAAGGTATTTTGACCCCCTTTGATACCGGATTGCTCCGCACGGTGTGCTCCCGCAATCCTCAAAAACATTCATAATTCGCTCATTTTTCTTTGAAAAATGGCTACTTATTCATGTTTTTGGCGGGTCCCAAGGTTAAAAATCCGCTTGCAAGCAAGCTTGCATCGGATTTCCAACCTTTTGACCCTGGTATCTTAAAAAATTAAAATAGACTTTATTCCCGCAAGCAACCAGCCAAAGGAACACAGACCAGGCTGTCTTCTTCTGCCCCCGGAGGTAATTTGCCTTGTGCTTGCAGCTCGGTTTGATTATAGAAACCTGACAGAAATGTCAGAAAAAACCGGAGAGAATGTCAGGCCTTTGTCAGAAATATTTTGTACAATTAGAGTATCTGAACAGGGATACTCTAATTCAGGTGGAGAAAAGGACAGAAGGGAGTGTTCTTATGGAAATCTTAAGAACAGAGAATTTAAAGAAATATTATGGCAAAAACGCCAGCCTGGTAAAGGCTCTGGACGGTGTGGATTTATCTGTGGAAGAAGGAGAATTTGTGGCGGTGGCCGGCACCAGCGGTTCAGGAAAATCTACGCTTCTGCATATGCTGGGAGGGCTGGATTATCCTACTCAGGGAAAGGTGCTGGTGAGAGGCAAAGATATTTTCAGCCTGAACGAGACAAAGCTTACCATATTTCGGAGAAGAAACATTGGCTTTGTATTTCAGAACTATAATCTTGTACCTGTGCTGAATGTGTATGAAAATGTGGTTCTCCCCATAGAGCTGGACGGAGAAATTCCGGATGAGGATTATATCCGGCAGATTCTGGATACTCTGGGAATTGGGGATAAGGTAAATAACCTTCCCAGCCAGCTTTCCGGAGGACAGCAGCAGAGGGTGGCTATTGCCCGGGCAATGGCGGCTAAGCCGGCAATTATTTTGGCCGATGAACCTACAGGCAATCTGGACTCTAAAACCTCCCAGGAAGTTCTGGGACTGTTTAAACTGACCAATTCTAAATTTTCTCAGACTATTGTAATGATTACGCACTCTCAGGAACTGGCTCAGCTTTGCGACAGGATTATTCGAATTGAAGATGGAAAGTTAGTGCAGTGAGGGTATGATTCATTGTACAGTAGGCATCAGGAGGTAGAGATATGAGAAATAATAATCAAAAGGCAGTAAAGAAACTTTCCGTCAGAATTCTGAAGAAAAACAAGACCAGAAATCTTTTTGCTATATTGGCTATCTGCCTTACCAGTCTGTTGTTTACCGCCATATTTTCCATGGGGATTGGCATGGGGCAGATTCTGCAGGAACAGACCATGCGGGAAGTGGGAGGCAGATTCCATGCCGGACTGAAGCATGTGACTTTAGCGCAGTATGAAAATATCATAAAGGACAGCCGTATCAAGTCTGCAACCTACAATATTTTTCTGGGATTGGCGGAAAATATCAGGCAGCGCCAGAGTGAGCTTCGCATTGCGGAGAATCAGGAGGAAATGGAAAACTCTTTTGTGGAGCTTAAGGAAGGCAGTTTTCCCAGGGACTATGAAGACATCGTAGTGGATACTCTGGTATTAAAGGAGCTTAAGATTCCGGCAAAGCTGGGGGAAAAGGTACCTATCCGTTTTTCCTTTATGGGACAAGAGATTGTACAGGAGTTTACCCTTTGCGGCTGGTATGAGGGAGACCAGATTTCCCAAGCCAGCCAAGTTTATCTTTCTATGGAATATTGGGATTCATTAAAGGCAGATTATACAGAGGCGGATTTCCTGGAAAATTATGAGCAGACCGGACAGCCTATAGGACTGGTAAATGGAAATCTGTTTTTGGAGAATTCCAGAGACATTGAAGAGAAGATAAAAAGTATCATTGAGGATGCAGGCTATATGCCGGAGGGAGAAAACCAGGAGAGAGAGGGACAGGAAAAAGAGATTGTGGATTACGGCGTGAACTGGGCCTATATGTCATCCAGAACAGAGGGGATGGATGTGGGAACTATGGTGCTTCTGGGGGGCGCTTTTTTGGTTATCCTTATTACGGGTTACCTGATTATCTACAATATATTTCAGCTTTCCGTTTTAAAAGAAATCCGGTTTTATGGTTTGTTGAAGACCGTAGGGACTACCAGGCGCCAATTGAAAAAAATAGTGTATCGCCAGGCCGGCAGGCTTTCCCTTCTGGGAATTCCCCTGGGTATACTTCTGGGGTTCATTCTGGGGCAGCTTTTGCTTCCTATGCTGTCAGCGGTTACAGGATATAAAGGTACCTCTGCCCTGTATTTCAGCCCCTGGATTTTTGTGTTCGGCGGGGTATTTTCTCTAATAACAGTATTTATTAGCTGCAGAACACCTGCTAAAATCGCAGGAAGGGTATCTCCTGTGGAGGCTCTTCGCTATACTGAGGGAAAAAGCAGGCGGAAGAGGAAGAAAAAAGGAAAGAGAGGGGCCAGGCTTTCCAGGATGGCTTTAGCTAATTTGGGAAGAAATAAGAAAAAGACAGCGGTTGTGATTTCTTCTATTTCCTTGAGTATGATTTTGCTGGCGCTGGTGGCTACCTTAGTAGGCAGCTTCCGCATGGACCAGTACCTGGAAAGCAGGCTGGTGGGAGATTATATGATAGGAAATGTGAATTTTACCAGAAGCTCCCCCATAAGCTTGGAATATTCCATAGATGAGGCTTATATGCAGGGAGCCCTGGAACAGCCGGGCATCACCGGGGCCTGTGAGCTCTGGGTGGATTACACCAGCCATAACCTGACTGCAGAAGGGATGGAGCGATATGAACAGATGTATCAACAGGGGAAGCTTACCACAGAATATGAAGAAGACAGAATCCGGCAGGTTTTAAAGGGAGAAGCTCCTTTAGTAGAAACCAGATACGGGTATTCACAAGAGCTTTTGCAAAATCTGAAGGCAGTGAAGGGAACCATTGATGAGGAGAAATTTCAACAGGGCGGTTATGTGCTGATACAGCAGTGGGAGGAAACAGAAAACTGCCAGGAAGAGGACACCCTGTACGAACCCGGGGAAAAAATTACTCTTAATTTTCTTACAGAGGACTCCCAGGCAGTACTGGAATACAACCAGGAGGGAGAAATCATTGGACAGCATTATACCAATCTGGAGCAGCGGGAATATGAGGTAATGGCGGTAATTCAGGAAATTCCCTTTAGTATGAACAAACATAGTTTTAGCTCCAATGCCCTGACAACAGTTGTTCCCCTTTCGGATATAGAGGATAAAATGGGCAGCCAGATGTTTGCCATGTCCTTCCAGGTGGAAGAGGAATATCGGCCAGGTTTTGAAGCCTTTCTAAAGAGCTATACCCAGGAGGTTAATTCCTCTATGGGGTATTTGTCAAAGGATAGCCTTATCAAAGAATTTTCCGGGTTAATCAACGCAGTGGCTACAGTGGGATATGCCCTTTGCCTGGTGATTGCAGTGATTGGAATCCTGAATTTTGCCAATTCTATGCTGACAGGAATTCTCTCCAGGAGACAGGAGCTGGCAGTGATGCAGAGTATAGGCATGACTAAAGTACAGATAAAGAAAATGCTGCTTTTTGAAAGCGGGTACTATATTTTGATTTCTGCAGTTATCAGCATTCTGTTGGGAAGCTGGGCCGGCTATTCCATAGTTGGCGCCCTGAATCATATCATATTGTGCTTCCAATACAGATATACGGCACAGCCATTCTTGATTATGATACCTGTGTGCGCTGGTCTGGCTGTTCTTATATCTCTGGCCGCTTACAGCCAGACCCAGAAAAAAAGCGTGGTGGAGAGATTGAGGGATAGCGAATAAATTGCCAGCTTATTTATAAAAAATCATTGCTTAGGATACAGAAATCTTTTATAGAGAAATGATGAAACCCATGGTATAATACCCCTCGTAAAAAGAAAAAGCGAGGGGTATTTACATGAAAAATTATTATAAGAAAAATAGGAAGATAATTCTGGCCGGGTTTTGTTTTACCCTGCTGTGTTTTGGCTTTATGCTGACTACCCATACCGTGGGGATAGATGAGGATACCTGGATTTTGGAAAGCCAGCCTTCTCTTTTGTGGCTGCTCCAAGGCAGATTCAGAGTCTATCTGATGAATCTGTTTCTTACAGATAACGGGAGATATATTCCTTTTCTCTGGGATTTTCTGGCTGTGGCAGCCTGGTATGCTTCGGCCGTTGTTTTCAGCTTTGGATTGTATGGGAAAAGAGAAGGCAGAACGAGAAAGCTGCCCTTATTTTTCTTTTTGGCGTATTATTCTTCTCTTCCTTTCGTGGCGGGAGAAATGCTGAATTTTTCTAATTTTAATTTTCAGGTTTCCCTTGGAATGTTGTGCTGTGCATTTGCCTTTGTGCTGGCTTTGCCGGCAGAGAATGAGAAAAGGCAAAAGCTGCTGCCGGCTCTTCTTCTTTTGGTCTTGTCTTTCAGCGTTTATCAGGCTAATATCTGTTTATTTGTTACAGCCGTTGTGGCTGCCCATAGAAAAGGCCGGAACCATAGGCGGTTCTCTTTTTGCATGGGATGACGGGAATAATTACCGGATGTGGGATTTTATGGAGACCCAGGGATATGTGCTGCTTCCGGCTTCTGCTGAACAGATGGAGGAAGCCCTGCAGGCAGCGGAAGATATGCCTGTCTGGCCGGCAGAAGGCAGCGTAAAGGAAACGGGAAATACTATTGTGGTATATTTTTCCCAGCCTACCCAGAAGTGGTACTCCGTAAATAATGTACTACCGGAGAATTTACCATAAAACCAAGTCTGCTGACGCAGGCATAGCCTTATGAAAACCAGATAGTTTGCGTATAATGCTTTAAGAATAATAAGGAGCAGTAGGATATGGAATATTATTTTGCCCCTATGGAGGGCATAACAGGTTATATATTCAGAAGGACACATCATAGATTTTTTCCGGGGATAGATAAATATTTTTCTCCTTTCATTTCCCCGGGAAGTAAAAAGGTAATGACTCCCAGGGAGAGGAGGGATATTCTTCCGGAAAACAATGAGGGCTGCAGATTGGTACCCCAGATTCTCACCAACAAAGCCCAGGAGTTCTGCCAGGCAGCCAGAGAGCTTTGGGAATATGGGTACAGAGAAATCAATTTAAATCTGGGCTGTCCGTCAGGAACTGTAGTGTCCAAGGGAAAAGGAGCCGGATTTCTGGAGGAACCGGAGAAATTAGACCGCTTTCTGGCGGAAATTTTTGAAAATGTTCAGGGAGAGATTTCCATTAAGACCAGAATCGGTACAGAGAATCCGGAGGAGTTTGACACACTTCTGGAAATTTACAAAAAATATCCGGTGAAAGAGCTAATTATCCATCCCAGACTTTTAAAGGATTATTACAAAAACCAGCCGGATTGGAAGGCCTTCCAAAAAGCAGGACAGAAGCTGGATTGTCCCCTTTGCTATAACGGAGATTTGTTTACCCTGAAGCGGTGCCGGGAATTTACGGAACAATTTCCAGAGACACAAAGTCTGATGCTGGGCCGGGGACTTCTGCGGAATCCATGTTTAATCCGGGAGCTGAAGGGAGAAGAGAATTTGACCAAGGAAAAGCTGAAAGCTTTCCATGATGCCCTGTGCAGCGAATATGAGCAGGTTATGAGCGGAGACAGAAGCACTCTTTTTAAAATGAAAGAATTGTGGTTTTACATGGGCGATTTGTTTCCGGACAGCAAAAAGTATCTGAAAAAAATTAAAAAAGCCCAGAAGCTGACGGAATACAGGCAGGCTGTGGAGGAACTGTTTCGGGAGAGAGATTGCGACACAACTTTTTTTATGTTATTCTAAATATGAGCAAATTATGAATGTTTTTGAGGATTGCGGGAGCACACCGTGCGGAGCAATCCGGTATCAAAGGGGGTCAAAATACCTTTTGACCCCAACATCAATATGAGAAATTGGGAGCTGTGGCGGGAAACATAAAATAGATAGCCATAGCCCCCGAAGCCCAAGGAGGGGAACAAAAATGAAACAATTGAAAGATTTATTAGAGAATCTGGAATACACATGCCTTCAGGGAAGTTTAGATAGAGAAATCAGGGAAGTTGTTTTTGATTCCAGGAAGGCAGGAGAGGGTTCTCTTTTTATTTGCATTAAAGGGGCCGTGTCCGACGGCCATACCTATGCCAGGGAAGTAGCGGAAAAAGGTGCTGCGGTGCTGGTTGTACAGGATAAGGTACAGGTGCCGGAAGAGGTGACAGTGATTCAGGTGGAGAACAGCCGGTATGCCATGGCCTGTATTTCAGCGGCCTGGTTTGACCATCCGGCGGAAAAGCTGAAAACAATAGGTATTACAGGAACTAAGGGAAAAACTACCACCACATACCTGGTAAAATCTATTCTGGAAAACGCAGGACATAAGACAGGGCTTATCGGTACCATTGAGACCATTATCGGAGATGAGCATATACCTGCGGCCAATACCACCCCGGAATCTTATCTGGTGCAGCAGTATTTTGCCCAGATGGCAGAGGCCGGGTGTGACAGCGTGGTAATGGAGGTTTCCTCTCAGGGACTGATGCTCCACCGTACTGCTGGATTTGTTTTTGATATCGGTATTTTTACCAATATTGAACCGGACCATATAGGACCTAATGAGCATAAAGATTTTCAGGATTATCTCCACTGTAAAAGTCTGCTGTTTCAGCAGTGTAAAATAGGTATTTTTAACGGAGACGACCAGCATTTAGACAAACTTCTGGAAGGGCATACCTGTCAGGTGGAAACCTTTGGATTTTCACCGGAAGCAGATTTGCGGGCTGAAAATACCCATTTGGTAACAGGAAAGGGTACTCTGGGAATCGCCTATCAGGTAAAAGGTCTTATGGATTTTCCGGTGGAAATTGACTTGCCGGGAAAATTCAGCGTTTATAATTCTCTCACGGCTATTGCGGTATGCCGTCATTTTGGAGTAACAGAAGAAAATATTCAGAGGGCCTTGAAAAATGCCAAGGTAAAGGGCAGAATCGAAATGGTGAAGGTTTCAGAAGAGTTTACTCTGATGATTGACTATGCCCACAATGCCATGAGCCTGGAAAGTCTGCTGATGACATTGAAGGAATATAGGCCGAACCGTCTGGTCTGCCTTTTCGGCTGCGGCGGAAACCGTTCCAAACTGCGCAGATATGAGATGGGAGAGGTGTCGGGAAAACTGGCAGATTTAACCATCATTACGTCAGATAATCCCAGAAACGAAGATCCCCAGGCCATTATTAACGATATTAAAACAGGCATAGGCAGGACAGAGGGAAAATATGTGGAAATCATTGACCGCAAAGAGGCTATTGCCTATGCTATTCATCATGGACAGCCAGGGGACATTATTGTTCTGGCAGGGAAAGGCCATGAGGATTACCAGGAAATTAAGGGAAAGAAGTATCCCATGGATGAGCGGGTGCTGATTCAGGAAATCCTGGAGGAAGATAAAAAAAGAGGATAAATGAAGGTTTATTACGCAGATATTATTGTGGACATTTCCCAGGAAAAATTAGATAAAAGCTTTCAATACAGGATTCCCCCCCAGCTTGAGAAAAAGGCGGTGTTGGGAAGTCTGGTGCGGATACCCTTTGGAAAGGGAAAGCGGGAAATTACAGGGTATATCATAGGAATTTCTCAGGAACCAAAGCTGGATCCTTCCAGAATCAAGGACATCAAGTCTGTGGAGGAGCGGGGGATTCCCATTGAATCCCGGCTTATAGCCTTGGCAGGATGGATAGCCAGAAACTACGGTTCAACCATGAACCAGGCGCTGAAAACCGTACTGCCTGTAAAAGAAAAGTCAGCGGCCCAGGAGAAGCGGCTGCTCTGTCTGAAGGCAGGGGAAGAGGAGTGTAAGGAGCTTTTGGCCCGGTACGAGAAAAAACATTATAAAGCCAAGGCCAGGCTTTTGGAAGCTCTTATGGAGGAGGGAAGTCTGGAATACAGCCGGGCTCTGAAGGAACTGAAGATTTCCTCTTCCGTGATACAGGGATTTGAAAAGGAAGGTCTTGTGGCGTTGGAAAGGGAACGCCTCTTTCGGACGCCTCTTCCGGAAGTATTGCCTAAAGCCCGTAAAGTCAGCCTGAACCAGGACCAGGGCCGGGCTGTGAAGGAGATTTTGGAAGAGTGGACCAGAGAGAATCCAAGACCCTGTCTTATCAAGGGAGTGACAGGCAGCGGAAAGACAGAGGTATATATGGAATTGATGGACAGAGTGCTGGCCCGGGGAAAACAGGTAATCCTGCTGATTCCGGAGATAGCCCTTACTTATCAGAATGTGTCCAGGTTCTATGCCAGATTTGGAGACTGCGTGTCCCTGATTCATTCCAGGATGTCCCAGGGAGAGCGGTTTGACCAGTTTGAGAGAGCCAAGTCAGGCCGGGCATCTATTGTTATCGGCCCTCGGTCTGCACTGTTTACGCCATTTCCCAACCTGGGATTGATTCTCATAGACGAGGAGCATGAAGGTTCCTATAAAAGTGAGAAAACCCCTTGCTATCATGCCAGAGAGACTGCCATCCAAAGAGGGAAGACAGAGGGTGCCTATGTTGTTATGGGCTCTGCATCTCCCAGTGTAGAAAGTTATTACAAAACCCAGACAGGGGAGTACCGGCTGGTTCTGCTGGAAGGAAGATATGGGGGCAGAACCCTGCCTCAGGTTTCTGTGGTGGATTTGAGGGAAGAGCTAAAGACAGGAAACCGTTCTATTTTCAGCAGTCTGCTGACAGAGAAAATCAGAGAAAGGCTTGGACGGAAAGAGCAGATTATCTTGTTTCTCAACAGGAGAGGATACACCGGCTTTGTCACCTGCCGTTCCTGCGGCCATGTGATGAAGTGTCCTCATTGTGACGTATCTCTTACTTCACACAGAAACGGGAAGCTTATCTGTCACTACTGCGGCTATGAAAGACCGGATGTAAAGGTTTGTCCCTCCTGCGGCTCGCCCTATATCGGAGGCTTTAAGGCCGGGACACAGCAAATCGAAAGTCTGGTGCAAAAAAGCTTTCCGGGAGCCAGAGTGCTGCGGATGGATGCAGATACCACCAGAAAAAAGAACGACCATGAAAGGATTCTGGCGGCTTTTTCCCGACATGAGGCGGACATTCTCATTGGCACCCAGATGATTGTAAAAGGACATGATTTTCCCCATGTGACCCTGGTAGGGGTGTTGGCAGCGGATTTGTCTCTGTGCAGCGGCGACTACCGGGCAGCAGAGAAAACCTTTCAGCTTCTTATCCAGGCAGTAGGACGTTCCGGAAGAGGACAGCGTCCGGGGGAGGCGGTGATTCAGACCTACCATCCGGAGCATTACAGCATAAAAGCTGCAGCAGCTCAGGATTACCAGGCTTTCTATGAGGAAGAAATAGTTTACAGAAGCCTGTTGAATTATCCGCCTAAAGCGGCTATGGCTGCCATACGGGGGGCCGCAGGGGAAGAAGAGTATCTGAGAGAGGCTATGGAATACTGCCGGAAATTTATAGAAAAAATCTATCCCAAAGAGGATTTGGTGCTGATTGGGCCGGCTCCGGAAGCAGTGTCAAAAGTCCAGGACATGTATCGCATGGTGCTTTATATGCGCCACCAAGACAGAGAAATATTAGTCCGGCTGAAAAATGCGCTGGAAAAATATATAGAGATAAACAGTGGATTTCGAAAGATATCTATACAGTTTGATTTTAATGCATAGAAAAAATAGAATAATTAAACCATAGGAGAAAGGGAGGCCAAGAAAATGGCGCTTAGAAATATCAGAGTAGAAGGAGATTCTATTTTAACCAAGGAGTGTAGAAAGGTAGAGAAAATGACCCCTAAGATTCAGGAGCTGATTGGGGATATGCTTGATACCATGTACGATGCCTACGGGGTAGGGCTGGCTGCCCCACAGGTGGGAATCTTAAAGCAGATTGTGGTTATCGACACCACAGGGGAGGATCCCCATGTACTGATTAACCCGGAAATTGTGGAAACCTCAGGGTCTCAGACCGGAGATGAAGGCTGCCTCAGCGTTCCGGGAATGAGCGGTACTGTTACAAGGCCAAATTATGTGAAGGTAAAAGCTCTCAACGAAAACATGGAAGAAATTGTTCTGGAGGGTACAGAGCTTCTGGCCAGAGCCATCTGCCATGAGACAGACCATCTTCACGGAAAATTATATACAGAGCTGGTGGAGGGAGAGCTTCGCCGCAACAATTATGAGGAGGACGATGCATGAGAGTAGTCTTTATGGGAACCCCGGATTTTGCCGTGGGAACTTTACAGGAACTGATAGCGTCAGGCCATCAGGTTGTGGCTGTGGTAACCCAGCCTGACAAGCCCAAGGGAAGAGGAAAAACCCTGCTTCCAACTCCTGTGAAGGAGGAGGCTTTGAAGCACGAAATTCCGGTATATCAGCCCAGACGGGTGAGAGAACCTGATTTTGTGGAAGCTTTGAGAGATTTGAAGCCGGATGTGATTGTGGTGGCTGCTTTTGGACAGATTATCACAAAAGAGATTCTGGAACTGCCCAGATATGGCTGCATCAATGTTCACGCATCCCTGCTTCCTGCCTACCGGGGGGCCGCACCTATTCAGTGGGCGGTTATTAACGGGGAGAAGGAATCCGGCGTAACCATCATGCAGATGGATGAGGGGCTGGATACAGGAGACATGCTGGATAAGGTAGTGGTGCCTTTGGACAGAGAAGAGACAGGGGGCAGCCTTTTTGATAAATTAAGCCAGGCAGGGGCCAGGCTGTGCATAAAGGTTTTGAAGGATTTGGAAGAGGGCAGGGTTTGCCCGGTGAAGCAGCCTGAGGAAAGCACTACGGCATATGCTTCTATGATTGATAAAAAAATGGGAGAGGTGGATTGGAATACCTCTGCACAGAAGATAGAGCAGCTTATCCGGGGACTGAATCCCTGGCCCAGCGCCTATACCAGGCTTCACGGAAAAACCTTAAAGCTGTGGAAAGCATGGGCCCAGGAAGGGGACAGCCCAAACGGACAGCCGGGCCAGATTCTTCAGGTGGACAAGGATGAATTTTCTGTCCTTACAGGAGATGGAATCCTCCATATCCAGGAGGTGCAGCTTGAAGGGAAGAAACGAATGGACACCGCAGCCTTTCTCAGAGGATATCCCCTGAAAGAAGGGGAAGGTCTGGGCTAAGGTTATACAAAGGGAGTATGCCAACAAGAGACAGGGGTAGGATAAGATATGATGAATAAGGTAAATACAAGAGAATTGATTTTGGAGATTCTGCTGGAAATCAACAGAGAAGGACGCTACAGCCACCTGGTTATCCGCAGTACCCTGGAAAAATACCAGTACCTGGAGAAACAGGAGAGAGCCTTTATCACCAGAGTCTGCGAAGGGACCCTGGAATACCGGCTGAGGCTGGATTATATCATAGACCAGTTTGCCACAGTGCCGGCAGAGAAGATGAAGCCTGTAATCAGAGAGCTTTTGAGAAGCAGTGTGTACCAGCTGCTGTACATGGATAATGTGCCGGACAGTGCTGTGTGCAATGAGGCAGTAAAGCTGGCCAGAAAGAAGGGATTTTACAATCTCACCGGTTTTGTAAACGGAGTTTTAAGAAAGATTGCCAGGGAATACGGCAGCATACGTTTTCCTGGAAAAGATAAGCCTGTGGAATACCTTTCTGTTATATATTCCATGCCAAAATGGCTGACAGAACGTTTTTTGGAGGAATATGGCTTTGAGACAACAGAGAAAATTTTAGAGGCCTTCCTGGAGGAAAGCCCCACCACAGTTCGTATTCGGGAATACCAGGTAGAGGAAGATGCTGTATTGGAAAGCCTGAAAGAAGAGGGGGTAGAGACAGAGCCTGCACCTTATGTAAAAAGGGCCTATTATCTGAAAGGCTATGATTATCTTCCTGCACTGAAAGCTTTCCGGATGGGAAGTCTGCAGGTTCAGGATGTAAGCTCCATGCTGGTGGGAGAGGCGGCGAATCCAAAAGAGGGAGATTATGTGATAGATTTGTGCGCTGCACCGGGAGGCAAGGCGCTGTGCGTGGCTGACAAGCTTCACGGAACAGGAAGGGTAGAGGCCAGAGACATCTCCCGGGAAAAGACAGAGCTGATTCGGGAAAACGCCATTCGCCAAAATTTCCTGAATGTAGTGGTTGCGGAGAAAGATGCCACAGAGCTGGATGGGGAATCCCTGGAAAAGGCAGACATTGTGCTGGCAGATTTGCCTTGCTCCGGTCTGGGAGTTATAGGACGGAAAAAGGACATTAAATATAAAATGAGTCCGGGTAAAATCAGGGATTTGGTAAATCTCCAGAGAAAAATACTGGAGCAGGCTTCTACCTATGTGAAACCGGGAGGTACTTTGATATATAGTACCTGCACCATAGGCAGAGAAGAAAACCTGGACAATATCCGCTGGTTTACCCAGAATTATCCTTATGAGCTGGACAGCCTGGAGCCATATTTATGCCAGGAGCTTCACGGCGACACGGCCAGGGAAGGCTATCTTCAGCTTTTACCCGGAGTCCACAAATGTGACGGGTTTTTTATTGCAAGATTAAAGAGGAAGAAAGAATGGAACAGTTAGATATAAAATCCCAAAGCCTGGAGGAACTGAAGGGAACCATGGCCAGTCTGGGAGAAAAGGCCTTCCGGGCCAAACAGCTTTATGAATGGATGCACAAAAAGCTGGCGGCAGATTACGGGGAAATGACCAACCTGTCCGGGGCTTTAAAAGATAAATTAAAAGCCGGATTTCCCCTGGTATCTCTGAAGGCGCTGGAAGTTCAGACTTCTAAGCTGGATGGGACCCAGAAATATCTGTTTGCCCTGGGAGACGGTAATGTGGTAGAAAGTGTGCTGATGAAATATAAGCATGGGAACAGCGTATGTATATCTTCTCAGGTGGGCTGCAAAATGGGCTGCAGGTTCTGCGCTTCCACCATCGGAGGCTGGACCAGGAATCTGACACCCTCGGAAATGCTGGACCAGGTATATAAAATTCAGAAGCTGTCCGGGGAGCGGGTGTCCAATGTAGTAGTCATGGGAACCGGAGAACCTTTGGATAACTATGAAAATCTTTTGGGCTTCCTTTATATGCTTACTGATGAGAATGGCCTTCATATCAGCCAGAGAAACATTACGGTATCTACCTGCGGCCTGGTGCCAAGGATTTATGAGTTGGCAGAGGAGGGGCTTCAGATAACACTGGCCATTTCTCTTCACGCCTCTACTCAGGAAAAAAGAGAAAAACTTATGCCCATTGCAAAGAAATATTCTATAGAAGAAGTGCTGGAGGCATGCAGGAAATATTTTGAAAAAACCGGCAGAAGAATCACTTTTGAATATAGCCTGGTGGGTGGAGAAAACGACAGCCAGGAGGACGCTTACCGCCTGGCCATGCTGCTTCAGGGGCTTTGCTGCCATGTAAATCTGATTCCTGTAAATCCCATAAAAGAGCGGAATTTTGTTCAGTCGGAGAAAAAAGTTATAGAGAAATTTCAAAATAAACTTGAAAAATACCAAATAAATGTTACTATTAGAAGAGAAATGGGCCGGGATATAGACGGGGCCTGTGGACAATTAAGAAAAAGTTATATTGATAAGAAAGAGGATTCCTAGGATGAAATCATATTCTGTAACGGATGTGGGACAAAAACGCCAGGTGAATCAGGACTACATATTTTCGTCTGAGGAACCGGTGGGAAATCTGCCGAATCTATTTGTAGTTGCAGACGGAATGGGCGGGCATAAGGCAGGCGATTTCGCCTCCAGTTTTGCAGTCCAGACCTTGCTGGCGGCAATCCGGGAGGATGAAAATCAAAATCCGATAAAGATAATCCGTCATGCTGTGGAGGAGGCTAACCGAAAGGTTTTAGAGGAAGCCAAGCTCCATGAGGAAATGGCCGGTATGGGAACCACTATGGTTCTTGTGACCATTATTGACGATTATGCCTATGTGGCAAATGTGGGAGACAGCAGACTGTATTTGATAGAAGACGAGATTGTCCAGATAACAAAGGACCATTCCCTTGTGGAGGAAATGGTCAGAAGGGGTTTGATTACAAAGGAGGATGCCAAACATCATCCGGACAAAAATATTATTACCCGGGTGCTTGGGATTGGTCCCCAGGTGGATGTGGATTTCTTTGACATTCATCTTAAGGAGAACAGCAGGCTTTTGCTGTGCTCCGACGGACTTTCCAATATGGTATCTGACGAGGAAATCTGGAGAATCGCCAATACAAGCAGAGATTTAAGAGAAATGGGCATGCGCCTGGTTTCTCTTGCCAATGAAAACGGAGGCAAAGATAATATAGCAGTGGTACTGGTACAGCCAGACACAAAAGAGGTGGAAGTATGTTAAATGTGGGAGTTATAATAGGAGAAAGATACGAGGTTGTAAGCCGGATAGGTTCCGGCGGTATGGCCGATGTATATAAAGCCAAAGACCACAAACTGAACCGGTTTGTGGCTATGAAGGTGCTGAAGCCGGAATTCAGCGCAGATACTAATTTTATCCGGAAATTTCAGAGAGAAGCCCAGGCAGCCGCAGGGCTGGCTCACCCTAATGTGGTAAATGTGTTTGACGTAGGGGAAGACAAGGGCGTCAACTATATTGTGATGGAGCTGGTAGAGGGAATTACCCTGAAAGAGTATATTTCCAAAAAAGGCAGACTTACAGTAAAGGAAGCCACCAGTATTGCCATCCAGGTTTCCATGGGTCTGGAAGCCGCACATAACAGAAATATTGTACACAGG
This sequence comes from uncultured Blautia sp., assembly GCA_902476765.1. Taxonomy (GTDB): domain Bacteria; phylum Bacillota; class Clostridia; order Lachnospirales; family Lachnospiraceae; genus Blautia. The sequence continues at coordinate 25,374 of CABSEJ010000002.1, read as the reverse complement.
GATATTAAGCCCCAGAATATTATCATATCAACAGATGGTAAAGTAAAGGTGACAGACTTTGGTATTGCCAGGGTAGCTTCCTCAAATACCATCAGCACTAATGCCATGGGTTCCGTGCATTACAGCTCTCCGGAGCAGGTGCGGGGAGGATACAGTGATTTTAAGAGCGATATCTATTCCCTTGGTATTACCATGTATGAGATGGTTACCGGCCGGGTGCCCTTTGACGGAGACACTACAGTGGCCATTGCCATCAAGCATCTGCAGGACGAGATGATTCCTCCTTCTCAGTATGTGCAGGAGCTCCCGCACAGCCTGGAAGAAATTATTTTAAAATGTACCCAGAAGAGCCCTGACAGGCGATACAGTACCCTGGCAGAGCTGATAAATGATTTGAAACATTCTCTCATTGACCCTAACGGAAATTTCGTAAATCTTTCCCCGCTGAGCAATCATGCCCAGACTATTATGATTAGTCCGGAGGAAATGAAAGAAATCCAGAACAGAGCTTATAATCAGCCTTCAGGTTATGATGACGATGAGGATGACGACGAAGACGATGATTACGAGGAGCGTCCCTCCAGATACCGCCGCAGAGACGAAGATGATGAGGATGACGACGAAGATGAAGACGAAGAGAGAGGCGGTATCAATACCAAGGTGGAAAAAGTCCTGACTATTGGCGGCTTGATTATCGGGGCTATTATTATCTGCATTTTGATTTACGTTGTGGCTTCTGCCGCAGGAATTTTGGATTTCGGTGGGGGACAGAAGGATAATGCCACCCAGCAGGAAGAAACCGTAGATGATACGTCTAATAAGGTAGAAGTTCCAGATTTGTCAGGAAAGACGGAAGAAGAGGCTCAGGAGTTGGTAAAAGAGCAGAGTCTTGGCATGCAGAAAGCCGGAGAGGAAGCCTCTGAAACCATAGCAGAAGGACTTATCTGCCGCCAGGACCCGGTAGCGGGAACAGAGGTGGATAAAAATACCCAGGTTACCTATTATATCAGCACCGGAAAGGCTGCTGAGGAAAATGTGACTATTCCTACCGGACTTATTGGAAAAACCCTAAGCGAAGTTCAGTCTCAGCTTCAGGCTCTTGGACTGAATCCAAAGATTGAGCAGCAGAAAAGCTCCGATGTAGCGGTGGGAAATGTAATTTCCCTGAATCCGGAGGAAGGAACCAGTGTGGCGAAAAACGCAGAGGTTACCATCACTGTCAGCGTGGGAGAGGGAGATACCTATGAAACAATACCAAATGTAAAGGGTATGCCTGAGGACCAGGCTGTTTCAGCAGTTAAAGCAGTGAACCTGATTCCTAATGTAGAATACGGAGACAGCGATAGCGCAGGAGTAGATTACGGCGATGTGTATGAAATCAGTCCCCAGGCCGGCAAGAAGGTAGAACAGGGAACTATCATTACTTTGAAGGTTCGTAAGGAGCAGACCGAAACCACTGAGAACAGTGACCAGGAAACAGAGAACAGCACCCAGACCGGAAGCGCCCAGAACGGCCAGAAGGATTTGAAGATAGAACAGCCCAGCAATTATGACGGCCAGCAGTTAGTCCGTATAAGACTGGTTACCGGAGCAGACAGTGCTAATGCAGGAGCAGATGATGGCACAGTGCTTCTTCAGGATCAGGTAGTTGCTTTTACAGAAGATGCAAATGGCAAGATGGTGTATAACCTGGGTAAGGTGCAGTACAACTCCGGAGATGTACTTTACTTTGACGTGCAGGACAGCAGTGGAGATTACAGCGCTATATGGAGCTATAATCTGTAGAAACAGCAGAGAAATCGGATTTATCAGTAAAGAAGAATATCAAAGAAACAAAAAACAGACAGATAATAGTCAGACTCAGACCCTGCAGGAGATAGACAAACTCCTGTAGGGTTTTTACTTGTTTTTCTTAATGGTTGCTATTGGAAAAAAAACAGTATATAATGAATACAGTGTAAAACCCGGGGCCTCTGGGCCCAAAGAAAATTAAAAATTTGCTGCAGACAATGGAATATCAAATTTGCAGCACTGTACAGCACCGCCTAATATCTGTTTAAATATTTCTGATTGGCTGTCTGTTGACAGGAAAAAAGTTACAGGAAGGTATCATGCAGGGAAGAATCATAAAAGGAATAGCCGGATTTTACTATGTGTCCGTGGAGGAAAACGGAGTTTATGAGTGCAGGGCCAAGGGAATTTTCAGGAAGGAAAAGCTGAAGCCCCTGGTAGGAGATTATGTGGAGATAGAGGTTTTGGACGAAGAGCATAAGGTGGGAAATCTTATAAAAGTGCTTCCGAGAAAGAATGTGCTGATTCGTCCTACTGTGGCAAATATTGACCAGGCCGTGGTAATATTTGCTCTGCGGGAGCCAAACCCTAACCTTATGCTGTTGGACCGTTTTCTGGTATCTATGGAAAAGCAGGGAATTCCGGCTTTTATCTGTATCAATAAACTGGATTTGGCCGGAGAAGAAGAGCAGAAGGAAATAGAAAAAATATATAACTTCTGTGGCTATCCGGTTATTTTTACCAGTGCCAGGCAGGAGAAGGGGCTAGATTCTTTAAATGAGATATTAAAGGGAAAAACTACGGCTGTTGCCGGTCCTTCCGGGGCAGGAAAATCTTCTCTTACTAATCTTCTTTCTCCCCATGTCCAGATGGAAACCGGAGAAATCAGCAAAAAGCTGGGGAGAGGACGGCACACCACCAGACATAGCCAGCTTATTGAACTGGAGAAGGATACTTATCTCATGGATACACCCGGATTTACCTCCTTTTATGTGGAGGACATGGATAAAGAGGAACTGCGCCACTGTTTTCCGGAGTTTGTTCCTTATGAGGGCACCTGCCGGTTCCAGGGCTGCACTCACACCCATGAACCCGGATGTCAGGTAAAAGAGGCCTTGAAACAGGGGAAGATAAGTCCCCAAAGATATGAGAGTTATAAAGAAATGTACAGGGAACTGGAAGAGAAAAGGAGATATTAAGGAATGGAATATCAATTAGCACCCTCTATTTTGGCGGCAGATTTTTCCCGGCTGGGGGAACAGGTACGCCAGGTGGAACAAGCTGGAGTAAAATGGCTGCACATTGACATTATGGACGGACAGTTTGTCCCTACCATTTCCATGGGAGTTCCTGTGGTAGCGTCCCTCAGGAAAGTTTCTTCCCTGTTTTTTGACGTACATATCATGGCTCAGGAGCCGGCACATTTGGTAAAAGAGTTTGTTCAGGCAGGAGCAGATATGATTACGGTTCATGCGGAGGCTTGTGTCCATCTGGACAGAACCCTGCGTCTGATTCGGGAACAAGGCTGTCAGGCCGGAATTGCTTTGAATCCCGCTACTCCGGTGGAAAATTTAGAACATGTGTTGGAGCTGGCGGATATGGTTCTGATTATGACAGTGAATCCCGGCTTTGGAGGCCAGAAATATATTTCCTACTGTACGGAGAAAATCCGCAGACTTAGAAGGCTTGCCGCAGAGAAAAAAACCGGACTACACATAGAGGTAGACGGAGGTATCAACCGGACCACTATCCATGAGGTGCTGGAGGCCGGGGCAAATATTATCGTGGCAGGTTCTGCTGTATTTAACGGAGATATAGAGGCCAATGCCAGAGAACTGAAAGGAATTATGGAGTAGGATGGATACCATATTGGTGTGTGGAGGCCCCATTGATGAAAATTTTGCCAGAAAGGCTTTTGAGAGAATAAAGCCGGATTGCATCATTGGGATTGACAGAGGATTAGAGTTTTGCAGGAGAAACCAGATATATCCCAATTATATTTTGGGAGACTTTGACAGTATTATTCCTGAAACATTAGAGTATTATGAGAATCAGAACCAGATTCCCGTAAAAAGGTATAAGCCGGAGAAAGACGCTTCGGATACCAGAATCGGTTTGGAACTGGCATTGGAGCTGAATAGTGACCGGATTTTTCTTCTGGGAGCTACGGGAGGAAGATTGGACCATTATATGGCTAATCTTCAGTCCTTGCAGGTTCCCCTGGAGAAAGGAGCCCAGGCTTGGATTTTAGATGAACAAAATGTGATTACCGTACTGGATAAAGGTATGGAAATTCCCAGGGAAAAGCTGCCGGGTACTTATATTTCTTTCTTTTCTTTAGGAGATAAGGTGGAAGGTCTGAACCTGGAGGGCTTTAAATATCCTTTGGAGAACTATACCATGTACAACTGGGACGGCATTGGTGTCAGCAACGAAATAGAGGAGAAAACTGCCCGGGTTACATTTCGAAGCGGACGGCTGTTGATGATTATGTCCCGGGACAAATAAATAGAATAGTGCTATACTCTATAGTTGCGGTAGACTGTTTTTTGATATAGAAAATACGGCGTCGGCCTGTAAATAACATAGAAACATAACATGGGAAAGGCGTTTACCCCTTTGTATACGGAAGGGAGAAACGGCGCAGATAAAATTTAGAGAAAGGCAGAAAGCCAGTAAAATCAAGGCTTTCTGGATAGGTAAAGCATAAAATGAAATTAGGAATCGTTGGACTGCCTAATGTAGGCAAAAGCACATTGTTTAATTCTCTGACAAAGGCAGGAGCAGAGTCTGCCAATTATCCTTTCTGTACCATTGACCCTAACGTGGGAATCGTGGCGGTACCGGATGAAAGACTGAAGCTTTTAGGGGATTTTTATCAATCTAAAAAAGTTACTCCGGCGGTAATTGAGTTTGTGGACATTGCAGGATTGGTAAAGGGTGCCTCTAAGGGAGAGGGATTGGGAAACCAGTTTTTAGCCAATATCCGTGAGGTGGATGCCATTGTACATGTGGTAAGATGTTTTGAGGATGAAAATGTAGTCCACGTGGACGGCTCCATTGACCCTATGAGAGATATAGAAACCATCAATCTGGAACTTATCTTTTCTGATTTAGAAATTCTGGAGCGCCGTATCGCTAAGACTGCAAAAACAGCCAGAATGGACAAGGAGGCAGGAAAGGAGCTGGAATTCTTAAATAAAATTAAAAAGCATCTGGAAGATGGACGCCCTGCTTCCACTTTAGAACTGGAGGACGAGGACCAGGAAGCTTTTATGAAGGAATACAACCTGCTGACCTATAAACCGGTTATTTATGCGGCTAATGTGGCAGAGGAGGATTTGGCAGATGACGCTCAGTCCAATCCACATGTGCAGAAGGTGAGAGAGTATGCGGCCCAGACGAACAGCGAGGTTTTCGCTCTCTGTGCAGAGATAGAACAGGAAATTTCTGAACTGGAAGAGGACGAGAAAAAAGAATTTTTGGAGGATTTGGGAATCAAACAATCTGGTTTAGAGAAGTTAATCATAGCCAGTTACCGTCTGCTGGGGCTTTTAAGTTTCTTGACTTCAGGGGAGGATGAGACCAGAGCCTGGACTATTAAGGTAGGAACTAAGGCACCTCAGGCTGCAGGAAAGATTCATTCGGATTTTGAGCGTGGCTTTATTAAAGCTGAAGTGGTGAATTACCAGGATTTATTGGACTGCGGCTCCTATGCAGGTGCCAGGGAAAAAGGTCTGGTGCGTATGGAAGGTAAAGATTATGTGGTTCAGGACGGAGATGTGATTCTCTTCCGCTTTAATGTATAAAAAAGAGAAAAAGAAAAATCATAATAAGGTATGATTTAACTGCGGCCTGTACGAGCGCAGCTTTTGTCACGAAGGAATAAGCAGTAGGAACACTGATGGAATGAGAAAGGACCCTGGTAGGTCTCCTCTTAGATTAGGAAGCTGTGGACCAGCCTTTCTCCATAAGAAACGGCAGGAGTATAGGATGACGCAGGCAGAGTTAAAGAGGAAAATAGAAAGTACCAGAGAAGCGCTGGATGCAGCCATAGCCCAGAAGCAGGCGTGGCAGACTGTTCTTGACATCAGCAGATTGCTGGATTGTCTGCTTGAGGAGTATTTAAAAGGCAGTCTTCGGAAAGAGGAGGATAGAAATCCTTGTCTTACAACAAGAAGCAAAATGCATTAAAAGACAGGACCGCAGGAGTTTAAGGAAAGAGAGCAATGCTTGGAAAACCGGGTTTATCAGGCATCAGCTCTCTTTTTCCTTTTTTTGGATTTCCTAAAAAACAAATGTTCCTCTTGCGTTTTGCACTATCTTGGTATAGAATGGGCATATAAGTGGTAGAAAGTGGTGAAAAGTGGTACGAAATGGGTAGCTGATGGCAGAAGCGGCCCGTATGAACCATGGAGGACACGAAGGGGAGAATCGTATCCTCACGAAAGAAGGTGACGTTCATATGTTTATGGGAGAGTATAGCCATACAATCGACGCAAAGGGGAGGATGATTATTCCTTCCAAGTTCCGGGAGGAGCTGGGGGAAGAGTTCGTACTCACCAAGGGTCTGGACGGTTGTCTGTCTATCTATCCCAGAGATGAATGGAAAAACTTTGAAGAAAAGCTGAAAGCTTTACCACTTAATGATAAAAATGCAAGAGCCTTCTTACGTTTCTTTGTAGCCAGTGCAACTATGTGCGAGCTGGACCGGCAGGGGAGAATTCTCGTGCCCCAGACGCTTCGGGAATTTGCCGGTCTGAATAAGGATGTAGTGCTTACGGGAAATCTTACAAGGATCGAAGTCTGGAGTAAGGAAAAGTGGTTGGAAAACAGCAACTATGAGGATATGGACGCCATTGCAGAGGGTATGCAGAATATGGGCATTGTTATCTGAGTTTGCCGGGAGAAGAAAATGGAATTTAAACACCAATCCGTATTACTGGAAGAGACAGTCGGGAATTTAAGGGTAAAACCCGACGGAGTCTATGTTGATGGAACATTAGGAGGCGGCGGACATTCCTACAGGATATGTCAGCAGCTATCTGCCAAGGGGAGCTTGATAGGTATAGATCAAGATGAGGCTGCAATAAAGGCTGCGGGGGAAAGGTTACAGAAGTTTAGGGAGAATGTGACCATCATCCGCAGCAACTATTGCAACATGAAAAAAGAACTGCAGAAAATAGGAATCGCATCGGTAGATGGGATTATTTTAGATTTGGGGGTATCTTCCTACCAATTGGACAACAGTGAGAGAGGCTTTACTTATCGGGAGGATGTCCCTCTTGACATGCGTATGGACCAGAGGAATCCCCGTACGGCCAGGGATATTGTGAATACTTACAGCGAAATGGAGCTGTACCGTATTATTCGTGACTATGGGGAAGACAAGTTCGCAAAAAATATCGCCAAGCACATCTGTCTGGAAAGACAGAAAAAAGCCATAGATACTACTGGGGAACTGGCAGAAATCATCAAACATGCCATTCCCATGAAAATGAGGGCCGTGGGAGGACATCCGGCTAAGAGAACTTTTCAGGCTATCCGGATTGAGTTAAATCAGGAGCTGGAGGTTTTGAGAGACAGCCTGGATGATATGATCAAGCTTTTGAATCACCAGGGAAGAATCTGTGTGATTACCTTTCATTCTCTGGAGGATAGGATTGTGAAGACCATTTTTAAGAAAAATGAAAATCCCTGTACCTGTCCTTCTAATTTTCCGGTATGTGTATGCGGGAATGTTTCCAGAGGCAGGGTGATTACCAGAAAGCCAATACTTCCAAGCCAGGAAGAGCTGGAGGAAAATCCACGTTCTAAAAGTGCTAAGCTGCGGGTATTTGAGCGGGTGAAGCAATGAGAGCCAGGTCTTTAAAAGGAGAGTTTCATGGCAGGAACAAGAAACCGTAACAGGTATGACAATAGGAGAGTCCTAAGGCAGGCCGCTTACTATGAGGACGGGAACGCTGCCCGCAGGCTGGATGAGCAGCCGAGGCAGCCTAAACGAGAGCTGAGCAGGACGGCACAGAAGAACAGGGCAAAGAGTACAAATATGAGCAGAGGTTATATTGCTTTTCTTGGAATTGTATGCGCCTTGGCTACAGGAGCCTGTGTACATTACGTGAAGCTTACCGCAGAAATTACCGCACAGAAAAGCACGGTGGCCGCAAAGGAGCTGGAGCTGAACCAGTTAAAAGAGGATAATGATGCATACTACAGCCAGGTGCTTACGGGGGTGGATTTGGATGAAATCCGGGACCGGGCCATTAACGAGCTGGGTATGGAGTTTGCTACAGAGGAACAGATTAAATACTACACACCGGGAAATAACAGCTATGTGAGACAGTATCAGGATGTCCCGGACAGCAAGCAGGTGGAAGATTGAAAAAGGAAGAATCTAAGAGACGAAAATTAACAAAAAAGATGAAACGAAAGCTGGCCGGAGTTTTTGGAGTGACTCTGCTGGCTTTTGTCAGTTTATTGGCAGGAATTACGGTAATCAATGCCAAAGAAGGGAATAAATATACCCAGCAGGTACTTTCCCAATCTCAGCAGCAGTATACGAATACTACGATTCCTTTCCGAAGAGGAACTATTACCGACCGAAACGGCACAGTGCTGGCCAACAGTGAAAAGGTGTACAATCTGATTCTGGATTGCCAGGCCGTTAATTACAGAGACAGTTATAAAGAGCCTACTCTGACGGCTTTGGAAGATTATTTCGGCATTGACAGGGAAAAGGCGGAAGGACTTCTCACCAACGAGAATACCGCTAACAGTCAGTACCAGATTCTGAAAAAAGAAGTCTCCATGGATGACAAAAAGGCCTTTGAGGCTGCTAATTCCGTACCTGATACAGAGGAAGAGCAGGAAGCACTGGGGGACGATGAACTGAGCAGAAGGAGAAATGTCCAGGGGATTTATTTTGAAGATACCTATAAAAGAGTTTATCCACTGGAGGATTTGGCCTGCGATGTTATCGGTTTTGTGGATACGGGAAATACAGCAGACTGGGGCCTGGAGGGGTATTATAATAATACTCTTAACGGAACCAACGGCAGAAAGTTCGGTTATCTCAGTGAAGACACAGACCAGGGGCAGACCATTGTGGAAGCAGTAGACGGCAAAAATCTTACTACTACATTGGACGCAACTATACAGGAAATTGTGGAGAAGTATATTTCAGCCTTTGACCGGGCTCTGTCTGCAGGCCCTAATAATAAGGTGGGAGAGCAAAAAAAGGGAGCCGAGAATATAGGGGTTATTGTGGAGGACCCCAATACAGGAGAAATTCTTGCCATGGCCAGCTCCGGAAGCTACGACTTAAACGAACCCAGGGATTTAACCGGACTTTATACAGAAGAAGCCATTGACGAAATGACAGATGAAGAGACAAGAGAAGCTCTTTTCGATATGTGGAGAAATTTTTGTATCAGCGATGATTACGAGCCTGGTTCTGTGGTAAAGCCCATAGTGGTGGCGGGAGCCCTGGAATCAGGGGCCATTACAGAGAACTCCAGATTTTATTGTGACGGCGGCCAGCAGATTGGAGAAGATTTCGTTCGATGTGCTGTGTATCCCAACAGCCATGGAGCAGAAAGTCTGGGAGAGGTTATCCAGAATTCCTGCAACGATGGTATGATGGCTATCGGAAGAAGAATGGGGTCTGCGGAATTCCTGAATTACCAGAGCAAATTTAATTTTGGAACCAGAACCGGTATTGACTTGCCGGGGGAGGGAACAGGAATTCTTTTTGCAGAAAGTGATATGTATGAGATGGAGCTGTCCACCTCTGCCTTTGGACAAGGCTTTACCTGTACCATGATTCAGGAAATTGCGGCTATGGCTGCAGCTATTAACGGGGGCACCTATTACCAGCCTCATCTGGTAAAGGAGATTACAGACCAGGATGGAAAAACTGTGGAAAATATCAGCCCAAATGTTTTAAAAAGTCCTATATCCGAAGAAGTATCAGCCGACATCCGGGAATATATGGGAATGAGTGTTGCCAGCGGTACCAGTACCAAAGCTAAGGTTCAGGGATACTCTATGGGCGGTAAGACTGGAACTGCAGAGAAGCTGACTGAAAAGGAAAAAGGAAATTATCTGGTATCCTTTATTGGTTTTGCCCCTCTGGACCAGCCTGAAATGCTGATTTATGTGGTTGTGGATACACCCAATGTGGAAAGCCAGGCATCCAGCAGCTATGCCCAGTACCTGGCCCAGGCTATTATGTCCGAGGTACTGCCTTATATGAATGTTTACCAGGATGAAGAGTCGGAAGGTGCCACAGTGTTGTGGGAGGGATTTTATGGAGTACCAAAATTCACAGATATTGTGGAAGACGGCGTTTCTAATCCTTACGGTACAGTTTTAGACCAGGGCTATGGGGACGGAGACCCATTGGAATCAGAAGAAGATTTAAATGACGAATATACAGACGGAATTACCAATGAACAAGCTGGTATTGACGAAAACGATGATTCCTATGAGGATGTCTATGACACGGAAGAGCTGGACCAGGATGAGGAAGAATAAGTGCAGACGGCACGGTAAAATCCGGGTATTTATATGTAGGGTGATGCTGACTCAGCAGGCGTGCTTGTTTCAAAAGAATGAGAATCGGGAAAGGGTTGTGAAAAACCGGGAACCTGGTTCTCTTTTTTTCTTACCTTCAGTGTACAAAGATCCCTTGTACACTGAAGGTATTTTTTCATCATGCATAGGATTCCCTGCAAAAGACATATAATATAAAGATAATCCCGGGAGTCTGTAGGAAAATGAGAAAAAACAGGACCTATCACAAGAAGAAAACCGTGATTGTCTTTGCCGCCTGTGGGTTTATGCTTCTGGGGCTTATGGGCAGAATGGTGTATCTGATGGTTATCCGCTCTGATTATTACGCCCAGAAGGCGGAGCAGCTCCATGAAAGGGAGCGGGATATAAAGGCGGCCAGAGGAAAAATCCTGGATAGCAAGGGAGAAGTTCTGGCAGATAATAAAGCGGTGTGTACCATTTCTGTAATACACAGCCAGATAAAAGAGCCGGAAAAAGTTATTGATATGCTGGTGAAAGAGCTGGGGATTTCGGAGGAGACTGCCCGAAAAAGAGTAGAGACGGTGTCTTCTATAGAACGAGTGAAAACTAATGTGGAAAAGTCAGTGGGAGATAAGATTCGCAGCTACGGACTGGAGGGGGTGAAGGTGGACGAAGATTTTAAACGGTATTATCCCTATGAGGAACTGGCCTCTAAGGTGCTGGGATTTACGGGGGGAGACAATCAGGGCATTGTGGGGCTGGAGGTTATGTATGAGGATGTACTCAGGGGTGTGGACGGAAAAATCCTGACCACCACCGATGCACGGGGTGTGGAAATTTCCCAGTTGGGTGAAAGCAGGGTGGAACCCATACCCGGATATAATTTACAGGTGAGTTTGGATAAAAATCTGCAGATGTATGTGCAGCAGGCTGCGGAAAAGGTAATGGAAGAAAAAGAAGCGGATGCTGTGTCTATTCTGCTTATGAATCCCCAGAATGGAGAAATCTATGCCAATGCCAATGTGCCGGAGTTTGATTTAAACGACCCCTTTACCTTAAACACAGGGGCGGATGTCTCCCAGATGACGGACCAGGAATTTCAGGACGCCTGCAATCAGATGTGGAGAAATCCTACCATCAACGACACCTATGAGCCAGGCTCTACCTTTAAAATTATCACCATGGCCGCAGGGCTTTCTCAGGGAGTGGTCCATATGGATGACCAGTTTAGCTGTCCCGGGTTTAAGATTGTGGAGGACAGAAGGATTCACTGCCACAAAAGGACAGGACACGGAGCAGAAAATTTTGTAGAGGGCGCTATGAATTCCTGTAATCCTGTATTTATCGAAGTGGGACTGCGGCTGGGAGTGGACAATTATTATAAATATTTCCAGCAGTTTGGCCTGATGGAAAAGACTGGAATCGACCTACCTGGGGAGGCAGGAACTATTATGCATAAAAAAGAAGATATAGGAGAAGTGGAACTTGCCACTATATCTTTTGGCCAGTCTTTTCAGATTACACCTATCCAGCTGGCTACCACTGTCAGTTCCATTATTAACGGAGGCACCCGGGTAACTCCTCATTTCGGAGTAAGGGTTACGGATGAGGAGGGAAATCTGGTGGAGGAGCTTAAATATGAGACAAAGAGCGGTATTGTTACTGAGGAAGTTTCTCAGCAGGTGCGGTATATTTTGGAAAAGGTGGTGTCTGAAGGCTCCGGGAAAAATGCGGCCATAGAGGGCAGGACCATAGGAGGAAAGACGGCTACTTCTCAGACTCTCCCCAGAAGCGCTAACCGTTATATCTCTTCTTTTCTGGGCTTTACTCCGGCGGAAAATCCCCAGGTACTGGCTATCTGTGTTATACACGACCCCCAGGGTGTCTACTACGGAGGTACTATTGCCGCCCCTGTTATCAGGGAAGTATTTACGAATATCCTTCCTTACATGGGGATTGAAGGTTGATAATCAGGAAAAAAAGCATTATACTAGGAAGAGCAAAAAATACATATAAATGAGGTGTACTATGGCAGATTTTAAAATGGTTGTACCGGTGCTTTTGGCGTTTGTCATCAGCGTGATTTTGGGACCGATTATCATTCCCTATTTGAGAAAACTGAAGATGGGACAGACCGAAAGGGTGGAGGGAGTGCAGTCCCACTTAAAGAAGGCTGGCACTCCCACCATGGGAGGCATTATTTTCCTTTTGTCCACAGTGGTAACGTCCCTGTTTTATGTGAAAGATTATCCGAAAATTATTCCTGTGCTTTTTCTGACGCTGGGTTTTGGCATCATCGGATTTTTGGATGATTATCTGAAAGTTGTGCTGAAACGTTCGGACGGGCTTATGCCGGCACAGAAAATGGCATGTCAGATTGTAGTGACGGCTATCTTTGCCTTTTATCTGGTGAGATTTACCGATGTTTCCCTGGGGATGAAAATTCCCTTCTTTCCTTCTTATGAGCTGGATTTAGGGATTCTGGCTATCCCCGTGCTGTTTGTAGCAGTTATCGGAGCAGTGAATGGGGTAAACTTTACCGACGGTTTGGATGGGCTGGCTTCCTCTGTCACTATTATGGTAGCTACCTTTTTCTCAGTGGTTGCTATCGGCACAGAGAGCGGAATCGAGCCTATTACCTGTGCTGTAGTGGGAGCCCTTATGGGATTTCTGCTGTTTAATGTGTATCCGGCCAAGATTTTTATGGGAGACACCGGTTCTCTGGCCCTGGGCGGCTTTGTGGCCGGAACTGCGTATATGCTGCAGATGCCCCTGTTTCTTCTGATTGTAGGACTTATCTATGTGGTGGAGGTACTTTCCGTTATGATTCAGGTAAGCTATTTCAAGGCTACCCACGGAAAGAGGTTCTTTAAGATGGCGCCTATTCATCACCACTTTGAGCTTTGCGGATGGTCAGAAACCAGAGTGGTAGCCGTGTTTTCTGTAGTGACGGCAATTTTGTGCCTCATTGCCCTGATGGGTGTGTAAGGCCAAAAAAGGAGAGGAAAAATGGAATTGCATAGAAAAGAGTTAGAAGGAAAAAAGGTGCTGGTTTTTGGCTGCGGAATCAGCGGAATCGGCGCTGTGAAACTTTTAGAGGCAGCACATGCCCGGGTTGTTTTATACGACGGAAATGATAAGCTTCGGGAAGAGGATATAAGGAAAAAGCTTTCTCCGGACAGCAGCTGCAGGATTGTGCTGGGAGAGCTGACAGAGGAACTGGCGGCTTCTCTGGACCTGGCAGTGATGAGCCCGGGAGTGCCTTTGGACATCCCTCCTGTGGAGAGGATGAAGGCTGCCGGCGTTCCTGTATGGGGAGAGGTAGAATTAGCTTACCGTATGGGTGCCGGAACAGTGCTGGCTATTACAGGTACCAATGGAAAAACTACCACAACTGCTCTCTTGGGAGAGATTATGAAGGCACACAGTCCATCTGTTTTTGTGGTGGGAAATATTGGCAATCCTTATACTGAGGCTGCTCTTTCCATGGAAGAGGACAGCTATACTGTGGCAGAAATCAGCAGTTTCCAGCTGGAGACCACCCATACCTTTGCACCTAAGGTTTCAGCGATTTTGAATATTACGGAGGACCATTTAAACCGGCATCATACCATGGAAGAATATATCCGTGTGAAGGAGCTGATTACAGCCAACCAGAGTAAAGAAGATTTTTGTATCCTTAATTACGAGGACCAGGTTTTGAGAGAATTTGCAGCCAAATGCCCGGCCAGAGTGGTATTCTTTTCCAGTGAGAGAAGACTGGAGGAGGGAATTTTCCTGGAGGGAGATAAAATTATTCTTCGCCTGAATGGCCGGGAACAGGAGATTGTGAGAACAGGAGAGCTGAAACTTCTGGGCAAGCATAATTTTGAGAATGTTATGGCCGCCGGGGCCATGGCTTACTGTGCCGGCGTGCCTCTTGAAACTATCCGCAGCGCTGTGATGAAATTTAAGGCAGTACCCCACAGAATTGAATTTGTGGAGGAAATAAACGGCGTGGCTTATTATAATGACTCCAAGGGTACCAACCCGGATGCAGCGATAAAAGGAATCCAGGCCATGAACCGTCCTACCCTGCTTATTGGGGGCGGCTATGACAAGGAGTCTTCCTACGAGGAGTGGATTCAGTCCTTTGAGGGCAAGGTGCGTTATCTGGTGCTTATCGGCCAGACCAGGGAAAAAATCCGGGAGGCCGCCCATGCCTGTGGTTTTGAACATACCATTCTGGCTGACAGCCTGAAGGAGGCAGTGGAAATCTGTGCTCAGAAGGCCAGGGAGGGAGACGCAGTTCTTTTATCTCCGGCCTGTGCAAGCTGGGGACAGTTTGATAATTATGAACAGCGTGGAGATATGTTTAAGGAATATGTAAGAGAGCTGGAAAACCGGTAGATTTCCGGAAAACTCTGTGGGAGACAGAAGCAAAAGCCCTATTTAAGGGGCGCTCTTCACACAGGTCATATATGAAAAAAAACAGCCATATAATTAGAAGAATACCCTGGAGGATTAGGCGTATTGGAAAGAGAAAAAAAGGGGTGTCAGTTTGACGGGATTCTTCTGATTTTGGTTGTGGTCTTACTTGTGTGCGGTCTTATATTCCTTTATAGTACCAGCGCATATAACGGCAGAGTAAAGTTCCATGACTCTGCCTATTATTTTAAGAAACAGCTTTTCGCCACCTCTCTGGGGCTTATGGGCATGTACCTGGTTTCCTGTATGGATTATCATATTCTGGTAAAAACTGCAGGCCTTTGGTATGGAATTTCCCTGGTGCTGTCTCTGATGGTACTTCTGTTCGGAGATGAATATAACGGCTCCAAGCGGTGGCTGTCTATAGGGCCCCTGTCTTTTCAGCCCTCGGAATTTGCCAAGGTGGCGGTGATTCTGCTTCTCACCTGGGTGATTACCAGGGGGGAGGAAAAGAAAAGGGGGATTTTTTATATGGCGGGAACCATGGCCTTGCTGCTGCCCATTGTAGGTTTGGTGGGAGCCAGCAATCTGAGTACCGCCATTATTATTCTGGGAATCGGTGTTATATTGATATTTGTGTCCAATCCCAGATACCTGCCCTTTGTGGGAATCGGGGTTGCAGGCCTGGTATTTATCGGTATTTTTCTGGGAATGGCCAGTTACCGCCTGGAACGTCTGGCTATCTGGAGGAATCCTGAGGCTTATGAGAAAGGATTCCAGACCATACAGGGGCTTTACGCTATAGGCAGCGGAGGGATTTTCGGTAAAGGACTGGGCAGCAGCCTGCAAAAGCTGGGATTTGTGCCGGAGGCCCAAAATGACATGATTTTTTCTATCATCTGTGAGGAGACCGGCCTGGTAGGTGCCTGCCTTTTGATTCTTCTGTTCGGTCTTCTCATATGGCGTCTTATGGTAATTGCTACCCATGCCCGGGATTTGGCGGGAGCCTTGGTTGGAGCGGGGATAATGGGTCATATGGCCATGCAGGTGATTTTAAACATTGCAGTAGTAACCAACACTATTCCCAATACAGGAATCACTTTGCCCTTTGTCAGTTATGGGGGGACCTCGGTCTTGTTTCTGCTGGCGGAAATGGGGCTGGCGCTCTCTGTCAGCCGCCAAAGGGAAAAGTAGGTAGTGTATCGTTACAAAAACAGAGAAATTCACCAATCTATAGGAAGGCGCATAAAATAATTTCAGATAGGTTTTGTCTGGAACGGTTTATAAGAGGAGTGTATGACTTGAATGGAATAAGGGTTACAGGGGGAATTCCTTTAGACGGTGAAGTGAGAATACAGGGTTCTAAAAATGCGGCACTGCCAGTGATGGCGGCCGCTCTTTTAATAAAAGGAACAACTGTGCTGCTTGGCTGTCCGAAAATTGCAGATGTTATGCTTATGGGGCAGCTTCTGGAAAAGCTGGGAGCCAAGGTCAGGTGGCAGGGAAATACCTTGATTATAGAGACAAAGGAGCTTACATGCTGTCAGGCAGATGCCTGTCTGGGCGAGAAAATGCGCTCCTCCATTGTGCTTCTTGGCAGCCTTCTTGGTCGGTGTGGAAAAGCCCGGGTTCCCTATCCCGGGGGTTGTGTCATTGGTGCCAGACCCATTGATTTGCATTTGAAAGCCTTGAATAGTCTGGGAGCTTCTTTTCGTGAGGAGGAAGGCATGCTGATTGGAGAGACCTCAGGTTTGAGAGGGGCCGATATTTCCTTTCCAAAAGCCAGCGTAGGTGCTACACAGAACGCTGTGCTGGGAGCTGTCTGCGCCAAAGGAAGCACTGTGATACAGGGTGGGTCTGTGGAACCGGAAGTTACCTGGCTATGCAGATTTCTGAAAAAGGCAGGGGCTGATATCATAGGTGAAGGAACAGGCTGTGTTAGAATTCGGGGTGTGGAAAGGCTTCATGATACGGTCTTTAAAGTACCGTCAGACAGGATAGCAGCCGGAACCTATGTGTGTGCCAGCGCCATAACCAGGGGAACCGGTGTACTTTTAGATGCTCCGGTGGAGGAAATGGGGGCTCTTCTTCGGGCCTATGAGAAAATAGGTGGACAATATACCTGGAACAGTGGTAAACTGTCTTTGTGCAGCCGCAGGGCTGTACTGCCTCTGGAAAATCTTCAGACTCAGGTGTATCCAGGCTTTCCCACGGACCTTCAGTCTGTGTTTATGGCAGTTTTATCCTGTGCAAAAGGGGAAAGCAGGATTCGGGAGAATATTTTTGAGGACCGCTTTAAAACAGCCGCTCAGTTAATAAAAATGGGGGCTGATATTGAGGTGTGTGGAAGAGAAGCCATAATCCGGGGAGGCAGTCTTTCGGGAACCCGGGTGGAAGCTCAGGAGCTTCGGGGAGGTGCTGCTCTCGTGGTAGCAGGTCTGGCGGCCAGGGGAGAGACTTATGTAGAAAACCGGAATTTCATTGAGAGAGGATACGAGGATATTTGCAGAGACCTGAATTGTCTTGGCGCTAAGACAGCCAGGGATTAGGAGACGTATATGAGCGGAAGAAAAATAATACGAATTATCATAGAGGCCGCAGCGGCGGCCCTCCTGATTTTTGTGCTGGTATTTTTTCTGGGCTTCCAGGTTACCAGTGTAAAGGTGGAGGGCAACAGCTTCTACTCAGACGAGCAGATAAAAAATATGATTCTGGATGTGCCTCTGGCCAAAAATTCCATTTTGGCCGGATTCATCAACACAGAAAAAGAAACAAAAGATGCCAGCATGATTGAACAGGTGTCGGTTGTGCGAAAGGATAGAAACACTCTGATTCTCCAGGTGAAAGAAAAACAGCTGGTGGGATATATTGAATACCAGGGACGCTGTGTGAATTTTGACCGCCAGGGAATCATTCA
This sequence comes from uncultured Blautia sp., assembly GCA_902476765.1. Lineage (GTDB taxonomy): Bacteria > Bacillota > Clostridia > Lachnospirales > Lachnospiraceae > Blautia. The sequence continues at coordinate 7,724 of CABSEJ010000002.1, read as the reverse complement.
GATAATCACGGAAGAGCCCATTGAAAATATTCCTATGATAGAGGGTATCAATGTAAAAGAAGTTCAGCAGGGGGAAAAACTGAAGGGAATCAGTACCGGAAAGCTTAACACCCTGTTAAGTGTGGGAAAGATGTTGGAGAAAATGGAGGAAAAGCCGGACAGGCTGGTATTTAATGAACTGAACCAGCTTGTGCTGTACTATGGGAACATAGAAGTGCGTCTGGGAGACGATGAAAACATGGATGAAAAAATCAATCGTATGGTTGGAATTCTTCCATATCTGGAGGGACGTACCGGAATCCTTCACTTGGAAAATATTACAGAAGATACCAGAAGCGTAGTGTTTGACGATACCACTCAGGACAGCGGAGACGAAGAGGGAACCGATACCTCCCAGGATTGGGAAGATGAGGAATCCTCAGAGGGCAGTTCCAGAAGTAATTCCTCAGACAGCAGCGATGAAGATGTGAATTCTTCAAGAAGCCGGGATGAGGAAGAAGACCAGGAGGAAGACGTGCCGGATATTGAGTACAGCGACGGTTCGGATTCTGCAGATACAGGAAACCACTGAGAAAGGACTGGAAAGAAAGTTGTTACTGTTCACACAGTAGCCCGACACCGTAACAGAAAGTTTAAATTTTTTATGAAATTCTGAAAATACCGGTTGATAAATTCAGGAAAAAAAGCTATTATATATCTATATGTATCAAGAGAATGACTGGATAGTACAGACAAATACATACCGGATAAACCGGAAAATAAAGAGAAGAGAAATGTAATATCATTTAGATTATACAAGGGAGCTAAAGGAGGAAATACCGTGTTAGAAATCATGACAAACGAGGCGGAATCATCTGCTAAAATTATTGTTATCGGCGTAGGCGGAGCTGGAAATAACGCAGTAAACCGAATGGTGGAGGAAGCCATCGGCGGCGTTGAATTTATAGGTGTAAATACAGATAAGCAGGCACTGACTTTGTGCAAGGCCCCAACTGTCATTCAGATTGGAGAGAAGCTGACAAAAGGACTTGGTGCCGGCGCAAAGCCGGAAATCGGCGAGAAGGCAGCAGAGGAAAGTATTGAAGAGATTAAGCAGGCCATCCAGGGAGCAGATATGGTATTTGTTACCTGTGGTATGGGCGGCGGAACAGGAACCGGTGCGGCTCCTGTGGTAGCAGGGGTTGCCAAAGAAATGGGAATCCTTACTGTAGGCGTTGTAACTAAGCCTTTCCGCTTTGAAGCCAAGACCCGTATGAGCAACGCTCTTACCGGAATAGAAAAACTGAAAGAAAACGTAGATACTCTGATTATCATTCCAAACGACCGTCTTCTGGAAATCGTTGACCGCCGTACTTCCATGCCGGAGGCACTGAAGAAAGCGGACGAGGTTCTGCAGCAGGCTGTACAGGGTATTACAGACCTTATCAATCTGCCGGCTCTTATCAATCTGGACTTTGCAGATGTGCAGACAGTTATGATTGATAAAGGAATTGCCCATATCGGTATCGGAGAGGGCAAGGGTGACGACAAGGCTATGGAAGCTGTTCAGCAGGCTGTATCCAGCCCGTTGCTGGAGACCACCATTGAGGGCGCTTCCCATGTTATTATCAATGTATCCGGAGATATTTCTCTTATGGATGCTAACGATGCGGCAACTTATGTACAGAATCTTACAGGAGAAGATACAAACATTATCTTCGGTGCCCTGTATGACGATAAGGAAGCTGATTTTGTAAGAATCACAGTAATCGCTACAGGTCTGGACGACGAGACAGCCAGAAAAGCCAGCGTTACCAGAGAAAAAAAAGGAAGCAGAGGAGAAAAGGCTCCGAAAGCCCAGACGCAGAGACAGCCTCAGGCCCAGCCACAGCAGTCCGGCTATACAATGCCTACTTTCCAGCAGCCAACCTTCCAGCAGCCTCAGTTTAAGAGCACCGTGCAGCAGAAGGACATTCAGATTCCGGATTTCCTGAAAAACAGAAGATAAGAAAACAGCAGGGCTGTTGCATTAAGCAAAAAGAAAACAAAGGCTTAATGCAGCAGCCTTTTTACAATGAAAGCCCCGGACTGCGGCTGTGCAGACGGCAAGCTGGCTTGTCCGTCTGTACGGACATAGGAGAGAACTATTTTTGCAGAAAAAGACAGGAGGAAAAAGTGGAAGAGAAAAATCTGACTCATTTTGACGAGAAGGGAAACGCCCGTATGGTGGATGTTTCCCAGAAAGCCATTACCACAAGAACGGCCCTGGCTCAGGGGTCTATCTATGTGAGCCCGGAGATTATGGAAGCAGTCTGCAGCAAATCCCTGAAAAAAGGAGATGTGCTGGCAGTGGCCCAGGTGGCGGGTATAATGGCGGTGAAGCAGACTGCTAATCTGATACCCATGTGTCATACCTTGTTGATTGAAAAATGCAGCCTGGAATTTCTGATTTCCAGAGAGGAAGGAAAGATTACAGCGTTCTGCAAGGTGAAAACTCAAGGAAAAACAGGGGTTGAGATGGAGGCACTTACGGGGGTCAGCGGAGCCTTGCTCACCATATATGACATGTGCAAGGCACTGGATAAGGGCATGTGTATAGGTGACATTCATCTGGTGGAAAAAACCGGAGGAAAAAGCGGAGATTTCCACTATAATGATCATATAGAAAAATCCAGTGGAAAGGACGAGGAGTTATGAGAAGAGCAGCAGTGATTACCTCCAGCGACAGCGGATACCGTGGAGAGAGGGAAGACAAAAGCGGCCCGGTTATCTGTGAAATGTTAAAGGAGGCAGGGTATGAGATAGTGTATACAAAGCTTTTGCCCGATGAGAGAGAATGGCTGGCCAGAGAGCTGGCGCTTCTGGCGGATGAGGACAAAGCAGATTTGATTCTGACTACAGGAGGAACCGGCTTTTCTCCCAGAGATTGTATGCCTGAGGCTACCCGGGATATTTGCCAGAAAATGGTTCCCGGGATTCCGGAGGCCATGCGGGCTTATAGCATGCAGTTTACCAAAAGGGCCATGCTGAGCCGCCAGGCAGCAGGAATCCGAAACAAAACCTTGATTGTGAATCTGCCGGGAAGTCCCAAGGCAGTGCGGGAATGTCTGGAATACATCCTGCCTCACCTGGGACATGGCATTGACATTTTAAGAGAAGCAGCGAAAAACTGCGGAGAAAAATAGAGAGACTATTTCCGGGAAATATAGCTGCGGATAAAGGTTTTTACTTCTTCCACCGGCATATCCTGCCCGGTCCAGACGGAGAAGGCGGCGGCTCCCTGGTAAATCAACATGGAAAAGCCGTTGAAAGCCTGGCAGCCTCTTTCTCTTGCCATGGACAGCAGACGGGTTTCCCAGGGAGAATAGATAATGTCTGCCACAGCAAGCTCAGGATAAAGCAGGCTGGAATCGGTAATCGGACAGGCCTCTGTGTTGGGAGACATGCCTACAGAGGTAGCGTTTATCAAAACACGGCTTTCCTCCAGACAAGCTTTCAGCGCCCTGTCATCGCCCATCTCATGGATAGAAATACTACAGCTGGTTTCTTTCATCAGATTAGCAGCCAGTTTTTCCATCCGAGGCAGCCGTGGACTTGTTTTTCTGGCAAAGACATGGATATGTTCCACTCCATCTAAAGCAGCCTGGGCGCAGATAGCTGTGGCGGCTCCGCCGATGCCCAGAAGAGTCATATTTTTGCCTTCAGCCTGAATACCTTGTTCCTTCAGGGCCTTCATAAAGCCCTTGCCGTCGGTATTGTGACCTATCAGCACTCCGTTTCGGTTCTCAACGGTATTTACAGCATCCATGAGCTTGGCAGCAGGTGTAAGCTGGTCCAGATAAGCCAATACTTTATTTTTATTGGGCATAGTTACGTTAAAACCAAGGACGTCCAGTGCCCGGAGACCGGATACAGCTTCTTTCAGTCCGTCCTCCTTTACGTCAAAGCAGAGATAGACGCAGTCTATTCCCAGGGCCTGAAAGCTGAAATTGTGCATGATAGGGGAAATACTGTGTTTTATGGGACTTCCCAGAAGTCCTGTAAGTTTTGTGGTTCCGGATATATTCGGCATAAAATGTCCTCCTGTGTGAAATTTTGAAATAAGGAAAGGAGAGCAGGGGCAGGAAGCAAGGGCCTGGAACCTGAGCTTTCCTCATAAATGAAGGTATACTGCTTCAAGTGTAGAAGGTTATTTTAGGCCTGTCAAGTAAATTTTCATGCTGTACTGTCTGTGAATTTTCATGCTGCAAGGCGTAGAAAGGACATAGCAACGACTGTACTGCTGGCAATAAGGCTGAAAACATAAATGCAGGCAAGCCATTCCATGTATTATGAATGATGAAGCTGTCAGTATATCAGACTGAAATAGAATAGATATAGATAATAAACAAGCGAGGGATAAAGCATGAAAACAGTGAAAGTAAAAAACATAGAAATCGGGGCAGGAATGCCTAAAATCTGTATTCCCATTACCGGGGATTCCAGGGAAGAAATTCTTTTGGATTTAGAAGAAATTGTCAGACAGAAGCCTGACTTGGCGGAATGGCGGGCTGACTGTTATGCAGAGGTGGAAAAACCGGAATTGAGGCTGGAAATGTTGAAGACAATATCCGACAAATTGGGGGAAATTCCGTTGCTTTTCACCTTCCGTACCAGTCGGGAAGGCGGCAGCCGGGATATTTCTTATGAGGATTATGTAAAGCTGCTGACAGAAACAGCAAAAAGCGGTCTTATCCAGCTTGCAGATGTGGAAATCTTTTTTAGAGAGGAAGAGGCGGCAGGGCTGATAGCTGCTCTGCAGAACCTGGGAGTGAGAGTGGTTGCCTCCAACCATGATTTCCAGAAAACACCTTCCTGTGAGGAGATGAGCCGCAGGCTTACCCGGATGGAAGAGCTGGGAGCAGATATTCTGAAGCTGGCCGTGATGCCAAATGAGAAAAAGGATTTGTTACGTCTGTTGGAGGTGACCCAGCAGATATCCCACAGCAGCCAGAGGCCGGTGATTACCATGTCCATGGGCAAAATCGGAGTTTTAAGCCGTATCTGCGGAGAAATTACAGGTTCCTCCCTGACCTTTGCAGCCGGACGCAGCGCTTCCGCTCCGGGACAGATTTCCGCTGAAAAAATGCGGAGACTTTTGGAGGAACTGCATTCCATTGCATAAAATTGACATAAAACAGGTAACATAAGGTGAAAAAAACCAGCCTTCGCTGTCGAAAAGATTTTCCCGGCCCACGGGCGGTTTTGACAAAATCAGCACCTCCTAACCTCTATAATGGACATTGCTTATTCCAGATAAGTAAGAGAGTCATGTAGAGGTTTAGGGGGTGTTTTGTGTACTACGAATTTTACATAGATGTGTTTTTCGTAGTAAATCTTTTCATGGATTTCCTGGGACTCTGCCTGACGAACCAGATTTTGGAAGGCTCTGCCAGGCCTTTCCGCTCGCTTTTAGGAGCTTCTCTGGGCGCAGGAGGACTTTGTATCCTTATCTGCCTGCCTATAGGAATCCAAAGGGCTGAGCTTACGGTGTATTCCGTAGTGGCGGCATTTCTTATGGTACGGGTGGGCTGCGGGTTTAAAACAATCCGTAAGCTGCTGACGGGCCTGTGCGCTTTTTACGCCGCTGTCTTTCTTCTGGGAGGAATTCTGGGTGCGCTGCCAGCAGCGGCCAGAAAGGGAATCCTGACTTTTTTTACAATCACATTTACCGCTTATTGGATGTTAAACATAGGCATAAGACTCTTTAAATACTTAAAAGGAAAAGCTGTTTCCTGCTGCCGGGTTGTCCTGGAGCATGGGGGACAGAGGATGGAAATGAAAGGACTGTTAGATACAGGAAACTGTCTTGCAGATGGGGCTACAGGAAAGCCGGTCTGTATTATGGAATACGACAGATTCCTGAATTTGCTGGAGAAGGAACAGCAGGAGGCTTTGGAAGGGTTCTGCAGGTTTCAGGAAGCGGAGAGGACCAGGGAGATTCTGGGAGAGCTGAATCCCAGATTTCTCCTTTATACTGCCGTGGGGTGTGAAAGAGGACTTCTTCCTGTGGTGACTGTCTCCAGGCTTACACTGGAGACAGAGGAAAGGAAGAAGCAGGTAGAAAATGCTGCCCTGGGTCTTTCCAAAACCTCCCTGTCCCCGGACAGAAGATTTGAAATGATTGTCAGTCCGAAGATTCTGGAGAGTTAAGGAGGAGCTTTGTGAATATGGATGTTTGTATGAAAAGAGGATTTCAGTTTTCAGGTTTTACCGGGATTTTGCTGCCCCAGGGGAATGAACTTCATTATATAGGAGGAGCGGAGGTGCTGCCGGCCCCTCTTTCTCCTCAGGAGGAGGCCCTTAGGCTGAAGGAGCTGGAGGAAGAAAACAGTCAGGAGGCTAAATCCTGCCTAATTGAGCATAACCTGCGTCTGGTGGTATATATTGCCAAAAAATTTGACAACACCGGAGTAGGGGTGGAGGATTTGATTTCCATCGGCACCATAGGCCTGATTAAGGCTATCAATACCTTTAACCCGGTGAAAAAAATCAAACTGGCCACCTATGCCTCCCGGTGCATTGAAAATGAGATTCTCATGTATTTGCGGAGAAACAGCAAGACCAAGATGGAGGTTTCTATTGACGAACCCTTAAATGTAGACTGGGACGGAAATGAACTGCTTTTATCAGATATACTGGGAACAGATGAAGATGTTATCTACAAGGATATAGAAAGTGAAGTGGAACGGAAGCTTTTAGGTAAAGCTATAGGGAAGCTGACTAAAAGAGAGCAGACCATTGTGCGGCTGCGGTTTGGCATCAACATGCCTGACGGCCGGGAAAAGACCCAAAAGGAAGTGGCGGATTTGCTGGGGATTTCCCAGTCCTATATATCCAGGCTGGAGAAGCGTATCATGAAACGGCTGAAAAAAGAGATTGTACGCTACGAATAAGCCGAGTTGCCAAATTTCAGCCTGTCTGCTAGAATGTAACTATTCAGCCATACGGTTCAGATTCGCAGCTTACACAGCTAAATCTTCGCTTATGACTGAGTCGTTACCCTAAAATATTCACAAAAACAAGGCAGGTATACCTATGATAAGAATGGCAAAAGAAGAGGACGCAGAGGCGCTGCTGAAGATATACGGAGAATATATCCATACTCCCATTACCTTTGAATATGTGCTTCCCCGGGTGGAAGAATTCAGGCGGAGAATCCGGGATACCTTAAAGGAATATCCCTATCTGGTCTATGAGGAGGAAGGAGAGCTTTTAGGCTATGCTTATGCCCATCGTCTGAGGGAAAGAGAAGCTTATCTGCACAGTGGTTGTGATTCTGGCCGGCATTATTTTTCTGTGCGGCCTGAAAATCATCAACCCTAAGGAGGCATTGGTGCTGGCCCTGTTCGGAAATTATTACGGTACCCTGAAGAAGGAAGGGTTTTTCTGGGTAAATCCTTTTGTTACAGCCATTAACTCTACCCGGTCTGATATGACCAAAGCCAGAGAAAAGAAGGTTTCCTTAAAGACCATGACCCTGGACAATAAGAAACAGAAGGTCAATGACGCCATGGGAAATCCGGTGGAGATTGCAGCTGTGGTAATCTGGAAAGTTGTTAATCCTACAAAGGCTGTTATCAATGTAGAGAACTACAAAAGCTATTTGTCTATTCAGTGCGATTCCATTATCCGGAATACGGCAAGGAAATATCCTTATGATACGGCGGAAGGCGGTGACGAGAAGTCTCTCAGAGGAAGCAGCC
>CABSEJ010000001.1 GCA_902476765.1 uncultured Blautia sp. | reverse complement strand
GAATGAAAATTCATTCTACGTCATTATGCTGAAAATGAACGTGCCAGTACACTAGATAAAGTTACTTCCTCCAGATGGTTCCTGGCCATTGTCATAGCCGGGAATATCCCCTCCGTCATAGTATCCCGGAAACTGGCCGCCGTCAAAAAACTCCGGGGATTCTCCGTCAAAATAATACTCTGGAAAATCATCTCCGCCGCCGTAAGGGCTGTAGCTATCCCCGGGCTCTCCGTTATAGTAGTCATAAGAATCGTAATAGGAGCCGCCCTGTTCATCTTCATCAGGGGATATATCGTCCAGATAAAAATCATAGTTATAGTAGCTGTCTGGGTCTCCGGCATACTTCTGTATGAAATTGTAAAGGTCCTGGTCTGTGATATGGTCTGAAGTAATGAGATTCAGATAATCACGGAGGAAGCTCTGACCCTTGGCTGTGGTGAAAACTATGGTGCAGAGGCCGATTACAAGGGCAGATAAGATAGCCAGTAGGCTGACTCCTATAGCCATTCCGGCCTTAGCCGGGCCAGGGCGGGAGTAAGTGCCCTTAGACAGACAGGAGAACAGAATAGCCAGTCCGGCAAAAATAACCGTTACAAAGGGAATACAGCACAGGGTAACCAGGGCCAGAATTCCCATGACTAAGGATACAGTAGCCATACCGGAATTTCCATCGTAAACAGGAGGAGCAGGCTGCCGAAGCCCTGGGTCCAAATCATCCTCCGGCCGGTAAGGCTGGTAATAGTTTTCTTCGTAGGGATTTTCCATATGTAAAACCTCGTTTCTGCGAAAGTAGTTCGGTATTATTTTAGCATGTTTTGTTGGGATAAGCAAAAATTTTTGTGACGAAATAAACGACTGGCATAATATACGGCGTATTCTTGACAAATCTCTGCTCCATTGATAAGGTGTTATAGGAAAATGAAAGTGAAAAAGGAGTCAGACTACATGGATATTATTCAGGTTATTACACAGGAATTAAAGGTGGAAAAATGGCAGGTGGAAGCTGCCGTTAAGTTAATAGATGAGGGGAATACTATCCCCTTTATTTCCCGTTACCGGAAGGAGGCAACGGGGGCCTTAAATGACGAACAGCTCAGAACTCTTTTTGAGAGGCTGAATTATCTGAGAAACCTGGAAGATAAGAAAAACCAGGTGCTGTCCAGCATTGAGGAGCAGGGCAAGCTGACCGATGAGTTGAGAAAGCAGATTCTGGAAGCCCAGACCCTGGTAGTGGTAGAGGATTTGTACCGTCCCTACCGGCCCAAGAGAAGGACAAGAGCTACCATTGCTAAGGAGAAAGGCCTGGAGCCTTTGGCCAATATCCTTCTGCTCCAGGCCACGGAAAAGACTATGCTGGAAGAGGCGGAGGCCTTTGTTTCACCGGAGAAAGAGGTGAACAGTCCCAAGGAAGCTCTGGCCGGGGCCATGGACATTGTGGCAGAGAGTATTTCCGATGAGGCGGATTACAGGATTCGTATCCGCTCCATGACCATGAAATCCGGTTTGCTGCAGGCAGCGGCGAAAAAACCGGAGGAGTCTACGGTTTACGATATGTATTATGAATATGAGGAGCCGATTTCAAAGGTTGCCGGACATAGGGTGCTGGCTATTAACCGGGGAGAAAAGGAGAAAATCCTTACGGTGAAGATTGCAGCTCCGGAGGAGGATATTCTCCGGTATCTGGAGAAGCAGGTAATCAAAAAAGAGAATCCAAACACCGGCTCTGTGTTAAGAGAAACTCTGGAGGACAGCTACCGCAGGCTGATTGCCCCGGCTATTGAAAGGGAAATCCGCAGTGATTTAACGGAGAAGGCAGAGGATGGGGCTATTAAAGTGTTTAAGAAAAATCTGGAGCAGCTTCTCATGCAGCCTCCTATTGAAGGACAGGTGGTCTTGGGATGGGACCCGGCTTTCCGCACCGGATGTAAGCTGGCGGTTGTAGATGCCACGGGAAAGGTGCTGGATACCACGGTGATTTACCCCACGGCTCCCACTACCCCGGCCAAGATTGCCGCTGCCAAGGAAACCCTGAAAAAGCTTATTGAAAAGTACAATATTACTCTGTTTTCTGTGGGAAACGGCACGGCCAGCAGAGAATCCGAGCAGGTGATTGTAGAGCTTTTCAAGGAGATTCCCCAGAGAGTCCAGTATGTGATTACCAATGAGGCGGGAGCTTCCGTGTACTCTGCCAGTAAGCTGGCTACCGAGGAATTTCCAAATTTTGATGTGGGACAAAGAAGCGCTGCGTCTATTGCCAGAAGGCTTCAGGACCCTCTGGCGGAGCTGGTAAAAATCGACCCCAAATCTATTGGTGTGGGGCAGTATCAGCATGATATGAACCAGAAAAAACTGGGAGAAGCCCTGTCCGGCGTAGTGGAAGACTGCGTAAATAAAGTGGGAGTGGATTTGAATACAGCCTCTGTATCTCTTCTGGAGTATGTGTCCGGAATCAGCAAGGCCATTGCTAAAAATATTGTGGCCTACAGAGAGGAAAACGGACGTTTTGAGGACAGAAGACAGCTTTTAAAGGTGGCTAAGCTTGGGCCTAAGGCTTTTGAGCAGTGCGCCGGATTCCTTCGTATCCGGGGCGGAAAAAATCCTCTGGACGGCACCAGCGTACATCCGGAAAGCTATGAGGCAGCCGAGAAATTTTTGGCTGGTATGGGCATGAAGCCGGAGGATATCTTCAACGGCCCGGCTGTATATTATGTGAAGGATTACGGTCAGATGGCTAAGAAGCTGGGTATCGGTGAGATGACCCTGAGAGATATTGTGAAGGAACTGACCAAGCCGGGAAGAGACCCAAGAGAGGAGATGCCAAGGCCTATTCTCCGCACCGATGTGCTGGATATGAAGGATTTAAAGGAAGGCATGATTCTGAAGGGAACAGTGCGAAATGTTATTGACTTCGGCGCCTTTGTGGATATTGGAGTACACCAGGACGGTCTGGTGCATATTTCCCAGATGACGGAGCGTTATATCAAGCATCCTCTGGAGGCAGTCAGTGTGGGAGATGTGGTTGACGTGAAGGTTTTAGGCGTGGATTTAAAGAAAAAGAGAATTTCTCTTACCATGAAGGGAATTCAGTGACAGGAAAGGAAGTTTTAAGATGAATGTGAATCAGGAAAGAATCAAAAGGCTGCAGCAGGAAATGCAGGCAGCGGGGGTAGACATGTATGTAGTGCCCACAGCAGATTTTCATCAGTCTGAATATGTGGGGGATTACTTTAAGGTAAGAGCCTGGCTGTCCGGCTTTACAGGTTCCGCCGGTACTCTTATTGTTACCAGAGACAGCGCTTATCTGTGGACGGACGGAAGATATTTTATCCAGGCAGCCAGGCAGCTGGCCCAGACCGGGGTTGTTCTGATGAAGATGGGAGAAGAAGGCGTTCCCACAACAGAAGAGTTTATAGAGGAACAGCTTCCCCAGGGAGGCTGCTTAGGCTGCGACGGTCGTACCATCCAGGTGGAGGAAGGCCGGAAATACCAGGAGATTGCTGCCAAAAAGGGAGGAACCTTCTGTTATCATCAGGATTTAACAGATAAAATATGGGAGGACAGGACAGAATTATCCAGTGAGCCGGTCTATCTGCTGGATGTAAAATATGCAGGGAAATCCAGGGAAGAAAAGCTTCAGGAGGTACGCCGTACCATGGAAGAAAACGGAGCCAATCTTCATGTTCTTACCAGCCTGGACGACATCGTGTGGCTGCTGAATATCAGAGGAAATGACATTCCCTATAATCCGGTAGTGCTTTCTTATGTGGTGCTTACTATGGATAGGACTTATTTTTATGTTCAGGAGGAGGCAGTGCCTGCCCAGGTAAAGGCAGAGCTGGAAAAGGCGGGGGTTGTACTGCATCCCTATTTCCAGGTATATGAGGATGTGAAAAGGCTGGGAGCCAAAGATAAGGTCATGTTGGATGAGGCATGTATCAATTATACCCTGTATAAAAACATTCCCGAGGAGACAGAGGTAATGTTCCATGTAAACCCTGAGGCTGTGATGAAGGGAAAGAAGAATTCTGTGGAAATGGAAAACATCCGTCTGGCCCACAAAAAGGACGCCAGAGCCATGTGCAGATTTATTTACTGGCTGAAAAAGAATGTTAAGAATGGTGATGTGACCGAATATAGCGCTGCTTTAAAGAGCCTGGAATTCAGAAAGGAAGACCGGGACTGCCTGGATTTAAGCTTTGATACTATCTGCGCTTACGGACCTAATGCTGCCATGTGCCATTATGCTCCTACAGAAGAGGAGTTTGCTAAAGTAGAGCCTAAGGGATTTTTCCTCATTGATTCCGGCGGCCAGTATTGGCAGGGAACCACAGATATTACCAGAACCATTGCTGTAGGTGAGCTTACCCGGCAGCAGAAGGAACATTTTACCTTGGTATTGCAGGGGCATATTCGTCTGGCCATGGCAAAATTCCAGCAGGGCTGCAGCGGAGCTAATCTGGACGCTTTAGTAAGAGGACCTCTGTGGTCCAGGGGCCTGGACTTTAATCATGGAACCGGCCATGGTGTTGGTTATCTTCTGAATGTTCATGAGGGACCCCAGAACATTAACTGGAAAATCCGGGCCAACGGCAGAAGAGGAAATGCAACTCCTTTAGAGGAAGGCATGCTTACCTCCAATGAGCCGGGACTTTACCTGGAGGGAGAATACGGTATCCGCACGGAGAACCTGCTGCTGTGCAAAAAGGCGGAGAAAAATATGTATGGCCAGTTCATGGAGTTTGAAACCGTAACCTTAGTGCCTTATGAGAGAGAGGCAATTCTTCCGGAAATGCTGACAAAGGAAGAGCTTAACTGGCTGAATGATTATCACCGGAAGGTGTATGAGACTATAGCACCTATGCTGGAGGGAGAAGAAAAAGAGTGGCTGAAAGAGGCCACAGCAGAGATTAGATAAATATCTGCCGGCTGTCTGATGAAATATATATTGGGAATATTTATCATTTTATGGAAGCCTGTGGGCTACAGCTTTGAGACATTAAGCGAAAAGCTGCCCGGACTTAGAAAGAAAAGGCAGGGATATTCTCAGATTATGTTTCATTGGGCAGCTCTTTTTTTAACGCCGCAAAGCACAAAATATCATGGTTCGCAGCATGTATGTCCTTGTCCGGAAAGGGTATCTTCAAGATAAAATAAGGACAAGTTTTTTTCACATTTTACTTATTGACAGGTCAATTAAGCTGGCATATAATGATTATGGTTCGGGTGCGAACTATTAGGACACGAACTGTTCGGGTACGAACAAATCAGAACAACAGGAGGCCGGTGAACCATGGGTTTCCATAGTTAGAGAGGTGAGGAGATGGAAAAAGAGGTGCTGGCACAGGAAGAGTTTCAGAACCGGGAGGACGCAGGAAGAATTATCAGCATTGTATCACATCAACTGAAACGAACGATTTTTCTTTATAACCAAAAAGACAGCGGTCTGACCAATGTACAGAACAGAGTGCTGCACTTTATTCTGGACCGCTCAGCGGAAGGGCCGGTGTACCAGAAGGATATAGAGACAGAGTTTCGTATCAGAAAGTCAACAGTGACGGAAATTCTGCAGCTTATGGAAGAAAACGGCTTTATCCAGAGGCGCTCATCCAAGAAGGATGGGCGGATGAAACGGATTCTTCCCACAGAAAAGGCCATGACTGTACAGAAAAAGGTTATGGACAATATCCGCACCGTGGAGGATAAGCTGCGGGCCGGAGTATCTGTAGAGGACTATGATACCTGTCTCAGAGTTCTGAAACGGATGTCTGAAAATCTTGCAGAAGAAGAGAATAACATGAAAGGAAGGGAAGAAATGTATGAATAAAAAACTGCTTCGTTCTGTGCGGGAATACAAAAAGGAGTCCATTATAACTCCTATTCTCGTAATCTTTGAAGTGTTTATGGAAGTGCTGATTCCCCTTCAGATGGCAAAAATCATCGATGTGGGAATCCAGACCGGGGATATGCCCTATATCCTCAAAACAGGTTTGCTTCTGGTTGTTATGGCTCTGCTGGCTTTGCTCTTCGGAGCAGGGGCAGGAAGAACGGGAGCTGTGGCTTCCTCAGGATATGCAAAAAACCTGAGGCATGATATATTTTATAAAATACAGGAGTTTTCTTTTGGAAACATTGACCACTTTTCTACATCCAGCCTTGTGACAAGGCTGACCACGGATATTACCAATATCCAGATGGCTTATATGATGACTATCCGTCTGCTGGTGAGAGCACCAATCATGATTATTCTTTCCTTAATCATGACAATGACCATCAATGCGGACATTGCCCTTATGCTGTTGATTACAGTTCCTATTCTGGGCGGCATTTTGATTTTTATTGCCAAGAAGGCCCATCCTCATTTTATCCAGGTATTTGACGAATATGACGTTTTGAACAACACAGTTCAGGAAAACGTAAATGCAGCCAGAGTGGTAAAGGCTTATGTAAGGGCTGAGCATGAGGATGAAAAATTCCATAAAATTTCCGGTATTGTGTACCAGCTTTTTACAAAGGCTGAAAAGCTGGTGGCCTGGAACAATCCGGTTATGATGTTTACGATGTACACAGTTGTTCTGTGTATGGTACTTATCGGAGGAAAAAGCATTGTCTTCGGTACCATGGAGACAGGAGAGCTTACCAGTGTTATCGTATATGCGATACAGATTCTCAGTTCTCTGATGATGGTTTCCTTTGTGTTTGTGTTAATTATGATTGCAGGGGCTTCCACAGACCGTATCCAGGAGGTATTGGATGAGGTTCCGGAGATGGAGGATAAGCCCAACGCAGTCACAGAAGTGGCAAACGGTGATATTGACTTTGAAAACGTGGATTTCAGCTATTCGGGAGAGGGCGGAAATCTTTCTCTGAAAAATGTCAGCGCCCACATCAAATCCGGCCAGATGGTGGGAATTATCGGCGGTACCGGAAGTGCTAAGTCTACGCTGGTACAAATGATTCCCAGACTTTATGATGTGACAAAAGGATGTGTGAAGGTAGGCGGCGTAGACGTAAGAGATTACAAGCTGGAATCCCTGAGAGACCAGGTTTCTGTGGTTCTCCAGAAAAATGTATTGTTTACGGGAACTATCTATGACAACATTCGCTGGGGTGATGAAAACGCCACCAACGAAGAGGTGCAGAGAGTCTGTAAGCTGGCTCAGGCAGACAGCTTTATCCAGGAATTCCCCAATAAGTATGACTCCATGATTGTGGAGGGAGGAAACAATGTTTCCGGCGGACAGAAGCAGAGGCTTTGTATTGCCAGAGCCCTTCTGAAAAAGCCCAAGGTGCTGATTCTGGACGATTCCACCAGTGCTGTGGATACTAAGACAGACGCCTTGATTCGAAAGGCTTTCCGGGAGGAAATACCGGATACCACCAAGATTATCATTGCACAGAGAATCTCTTCCGTGGAGGATGCGGACCTGATTATTGTTATGGATAACGGAAAGATTAACGGCATAGGAACTTCGGAAGAGCTTTTGAAGACGAATGCCATCTATAAAGAAATTTATGAATCTCAGGTGAAAGGAGGCGGCAAGGATGAGTAACAAGAAGGAGAAACCAACAGTATCAAAAGGCACGATCAAGACCGGTATGCGTCTGCTCAGATATGTGACAGAGAGATATAAAATACAGTTTATCATTGTGCTGATTTGTATTCTTATGAGCTCTGTTTCTTCCATTTCCGTGTCTTTGTCCCTGCGTTTTCTTTTGGATGATTACATCATACCTTTAATCGGAAACACGGACCCCAATTTCAGTGAGCTGTACAAGGCACTGTCTGTACTGGGCTGCATTTTTATCCTGGGTGTTATCGCTACCTTTGTGTACAGCCGGATGATGGTTTTCATTGGACAGGGTGTTTTAAAGCGGGTAAGAGATGAGATGTTCGAGCATATGCAGACTCTTCCTATCCGTTATTTCGACCAGAACACCAACGGTTCAATCATGAGTCTTTATACCAACGATACAGATACGCTGAGACAGATGATTAACCAGTCTATCCCTCAGGTACTTATGTCAACCTTTACAATTGTGGTAACCTTTATTTCCATGGTGGCTTTGAGCCCTATCCTTACGGTTCTGGCTGTACTGGTGATTCTGCTGATGATTGCGGTTACCAGATTCATAGGAGGAAACAGCGGTAAGTTCTTCGTCCGCCAGCAGGTGGATTTGGCCAATGTTACCGGATTTGTGGAAGAGCAAGGTGTTTAACCATGAGAGAAAGACAGAAGAGGAATTCGACCAGTTAAACAATAAGCTTTACGAAAGCGCCTCCTCTGCTCATACCTTTGCCAGTATGATGGGACCTATCGTAGGTAATATGGGAAACCTGCAGTTTGTTCTCACCGCAGTTTTCGGTGGAATCCTTTCCGTTACCGGAGTAGGGGGAATCACACTGGGTATTATGGCCTCTTACCTGCAGTTCACCAAGAGCTTTACCCAGCCCTTCATGCAGATTGCCCAGCAGTTTAACTCCATTATCATGGCCCTGGCCGGAGCAGAGCGTATCTTTAATATGATTGATGAGGAGCCTGAGGTGGACGATGGTTATGTTACTCTGGTAAATGCCAGGAGAAATCCGGACGGAAGCCTGACAGAGTGCAAGGAGCGTACAGGACTTTGGGCCTGGAAGCATCCCCATCAGGCAGACGGCAGCGTAACCTATACAGAGCTGAAAGGAGACGTGCGGTTCTTTGACATGTCCTTCGGTTATACTCCGGACCATATGGTGCTTCATGATTTGACCCTGTATGCTAAGCCGGGACAGAAGCTGGCTTTCGTTGGTTCCACCGGAGCCGGAAAGACAACAATCACCAATCTGATTAACCGGTTCTATGATGTGCAGGACGGTAAAATCCGTTACGACGGTATCAATATTAACAAGATTAAAAAGGAGGACTTGCGCCATTCTCTGGGTATTGTTCTCCAGGATACCCATTTATTTACAGGAACTATTATGGAAAACATCCGTTACGGTAAGCTGGAAGCCACGGACCAGGAAGTATACGATGCGGCTAAGCTGGCTCACGCAGATCAGTTTATCCGGATGCTGCCTAAGGGCTATGACACCGTGCTGACCGGAGACGGAGAAGAACTGTCACAGGGCCAGAGACAGCTGCTGGCTATTGCCAGGGCGGCTATTGCGGACCCGCCGGTGTTGATTTTGGATGAGGCGACCTCCAGTATTGATACCAGAACAGAACGGATTGTACAGCAGGGTATGGATAACCTGATGAAAGGACGTACGGTATTTGTTATCGCTCACAGACTTTCTACCATCCGTAACAGTGACGCTATTATGGTTCTGGAACACGGACGGATTATCGAGAGAGGTACTCACGACGAGCTGCTGGCTCTGAAGGGAACCTATCATCAGCTCTATACCGGAAAGCTGGAACTGTCATAAAAATAATGCAGAGACCAGGTATAGGCGTCCGGATGCTTTTGGAAATCCGGGTCAGGAGGCAGGGAAGAAATCCGCCATTTTTCTGAACTGGGAAGGTGTACAGTGGTTTATCTGCTTAAAGGCCCTGTTGAAGGAGGACAGATTGGAGAAACCGGACTGCATGGCGATTTCCACTACAGAAAGAGTGGGATTCTCTAATAGCTCTGCAGCTTTGGAAATCCGCTGGGCTGTAACATATTCAGGAAAGGACATCTGGTAATATTCCTTGAAAATCCTGGAAAAATGATATTTACTGAAGCCTGCATAGGAAGCGGTTTCCTCCAGGGAAATAGGGCCGGTGCAGTGTTCATTTATATAATTGGAAATGGAGACAAATTTTTTTTCATAGGCTTTCTGCTTAGGGGTTTTCTGAGCGGAAAGCTTATTTTTTTCTGTGTAATTATGTTTTCCCAGAAGGATGAAAAAGTGCAGCAGAGCCTCGTACATCTGCAGCTCACGAAAGGGAGCGTCTCTGAAAAAGCAGTCCCTGATTTCCAGCAGCATGTCCAGGGGATTTTCTTCAAAAGAGGAGTCCCTGATGTTGATTACCGGGAAGGCATAAAATGTTTGCCGGTGAGCCATAAAATCATGGAGCTGCTGAAACAGCCCGCAGGAAAATTGAATAATTAAATTAGGTTCCTCGTTGGAGGTGCGGATTGCGTGAAGGGTTCTGGGAGGGATAATGGCTATATGGTTTTCGTTTAACTTTTTTTCCTCTGTACCGATGGTCGCATAGTAGTCTCCGGTTAGAGGGGCGATAATTTCCATGAAATTATGCCAGTGAGTGGGAAAGGTATCGTAATAGTGACCGTAGGAAACATTGATAGACATATCGTGATTGAAAAGTAAAGGTTCGGATAAATCAGCTTTAATCATATAAATCTCCTCCAGGTAAGTCATATGGGACGGCCAGTGTGAGAACTGGTACCATTTAAATATAATATAATAAAAATTGCTCTATATCTATGTGGAAAAACACTAAAATAACAGAGGATAATTTGTAAAAATAGAATAAATGACTATTTTTATCTATAAAACCCCATAAAATACAGCAAAAAATTACAATTAAATAGCAAAAAATAATTAGAAAAGATTATATAATAATGCTATAGTTGAGACATCAAAAAGAAAGAGCGCTCTTAAAAGTCTGAAAAGATAAAAACAGAAAGGAGAATGTATGGGAATTATAGATAAAAAGAAAATCTGTCAGATTGCATTAGTGGTAAAGGATATTGAAAAAACTGCCGGAGAATATGCCAGATTGTTCGGTGTAAAGATGCCGGAAATATTTCAGGTTCCGGAGGCCTCGGTGGCTCATACCTGTTTTAAAGGCATGCCAAGCAATACCAGGGCAAAGCTGGCAGTGTTTGATTTGGGAAGTCTGGTGTTGGAGCTGACCCAGCCTGATGAAGAGCCAAGCTCCTGGAAAGAGTTTTTGGAGAAAAACGGAGACGGAATCCATCACATTGCCTTTATGACAGATGACAGAGAAAAGGCCGTAAAATATTTTGAAGAAAATCAGATGCCAATCCGTCACTACGGAGAATACGAAGGCGGAAACTATACGGTGTTTGACAGCAAAGAAAAACTGGGAACTTATGTCCAGATAAAGTATGAACCCTGATTTTTATACCAAAACACTAGTGTGCTGACACATTCATTTTCAGCATAATGACGTAGAATGAATTTTCATTCTGCAAGGCGGAGGAATGAGGCGTAGCGGTGGCTACGTCGATTGACGACAACGCAGCAGATGGAAATTCAGGCAAGTCATTTGTTGAAATGTGAACGTGTCAGTACACTAGAGCAAAACAGAAAAAACAGAAAGGAAGAGAAGCGTATGAAAAAAAGAATAGCAGCGGCTTTTTTAGCCGGTTGTATGGTACTGGGAAGTTTGTCAGCCTGTGCAGGTGGAACAGAGGGAACGGCTTCATCTGGCAGTGACAGCGGGCAGGATACAGCCCAAGAATCTTCGGCAGCTTCAGAATCCGTAAAGACAACGGCTCAGGAGCTGCTGGACAATGGATTAGAGATAGAGGATACAGATTTAAGCGGAGAATTTACTTATTGGTCTGCCTTTACCGGTGATTCTCAGGTATGGGACCAGAGCAGGGTAGACGCTTTTAATGAACTGTATGCAGATAAAGGAATCAAATGCAACGTTCAGTTTGTGCCGGACGGAGCCGGTATCAATAACGGAAAGCTGCTTTCGGCCATTGCAGGAGGCCAGGCCCCGGATTTGATTATCTGTGACAACGCTACCTCTGCTTACTCTTATGCGGCTAACGGCAGCTTTGAGGACTTAACCCCTTATCTGGAGCAGGTAGACTTAAATGTGGATAATTTCTTTGACGGCTGTAAGGATGTTATTTATTACAACGACACCCCTTATCTGATTCCACAGGATACCAATGTTATGCTGTTGTACTACAATCCGGATATTGTGGAAGAGGCGGGACTTGACCCGGATGCGCCACCCACAACCTTAGATGAACTGGATGCCTGGGCAGAAGCTATGACAGTACAGAACGATGACGGCAGCTATTCCAGATTCGGTTTGATTCCCTGGCTGGATTTAGCAGACGATGCATTTACACTGCCCTTCTTCTTCGGAGCAGATGTATACGATGCAGACACACAGAAGCTGAACCTCACTTCCCCGGAGATGGTTGCCTGTATGGAATGGCTCCAGGGATACGGGGAAAAGTACGACCCGGAAAAGATACAATCCTTTACCTCAGGACTTGGCGGTATGTTTTCTCCGGACCACGCCTTTATGACAGAAAAGGTGGCCATGACAATCACAGGAAACTGGTTCTCTAATGCCCTGGAAACCTATGCTCCTGATGTGAATTACCGTGTGTGTGCGGTTCCGGTTCCGGAGGGAGGAAGAGCCAACAGTACAACCTTCCAGACAAATGTATTTGCCATTCCTCAGGGTGCAGAAAATCCGGAGCTGGCTGCTCTGTTTATTAAGTTCTGTATGTCGGGAGCTGTAAATGAAGACAATTTTGCAGAGTGGAGAAGTATTCCTACCAGTGATGCAGAGTTTGACAACGTGAGTCTGACCCAAAGCGGAGATGAAATGTATAAGCTGGAGAGAGAACTGGCAAATTCACCGGAAAACGGTATTCCGGCGCTGTGTTCCTGCTCCGCAGAGCTTTCCCAGGCTTTTATTACTTTCCGTGAAGGCGTCATTTACGGAACCATAACCGATATTGAGGGAGAACTGCAGAAGCTGCAGGATAAATACCAGGCAGAAATAGACAAAAACAAATAAAGGCTTCCTATAAAAAGAAAGGGGATTTCGTGATGAGTACAGCAACAAAAAAGAGAAAGCACAGAAAAGCCCCGGGCTTGGAAGTTGTTATCCTGTATGCTTTTTTGATAGTGTTAGCTATTTTATTTATCTTACCAGTGTTTTACCTGTTCATGGGTTCCTTTAAGGAGCAGAGCGAATTGTTCCGGGTTCCTTTTAAATGGCTGCCGGACAGGTTCCAACTGGGGAATTACATAGAAATGTTTCAATCCATACCCTTTTTACTGTATCTGAAAAATACGCTGATTATTGTGGTATGTAATATTGTGGGGTCTTTATTGTCCTGCTCTCTGGTGGCCTATGGATTTTCCAGGCTGCGCTGGCCGGGGCGGGACAAGGTGTTTATCCTGGTTCTGGTTACTATGATTCTGCCTTACCAGGTGACTCTTGTGCCGCAGTTCCTTATGTTTACCAAGATAGGATGGATTGGGACCTTTCTGCCGCTGACGGTTCCCTGCTTTTTCGGAAATCCGTTTTTTATTTTCCTTTTGCGGCAGTTTTTCACCGGAATACCACAGGAGATTTCAGAGGCAGCCAGGATTGACGGTGCAGGAGAGTTTAAAATTTTTTCCAGACTCATCATGCCCATGGCTAAGCCGGCTTTGACTACAGTGGCTATTTTTGCCTTTATCCGGTCCTGGAACGATTTCCTGGGACCCCTGGTATTTTTGGGAAAGGATAGTTTATACACATTATCTTTGGCGGCGTCTATGCTGAAATCTAATCTGGACCCTAACTGGAGTATCCTTCTGGCCCTGGGAGCGGTGATGATTCTGCCGGTATTGATTTTATTTTTTGTAATGCAGAAATATTTTATCCAGGGCATTGCAATGTCCGGAATCAAAGGATAGGAGGGAGAGCAATTGAAGAAGAAAGCCAGCATGACAAAGAAAGAAGCACTTCACGGTCTTTTGTTTGTATCTCCCTGGATTGTAGGATTTCTGGTGTTCACTTTATATCCTATATGTTCTTCTCTGTATTATTCCTTATGCGAATATCAGGTAATCAAGGAGCCTGTGTTTATAGGATTAGAGAATTACAGGATGCTGTTCCAGGACAAGACTTTTTTGAAGGCTCTGAGCAATACGCTGTATATGATTATTCTGGGAGTGCCTATTACCACCCTGGCGGCGGTGACAGTCTCCATTATTTTAAACAATAAAAAACTGAAGCATACCGGGCCCTTCCGTGTTATCTTTTTTATTCCCACCTTGGTTCCCACGGTGGTGGCCTGCCTGCTTTGGATTTGGGTTATGCAGCCGGAAACAGGCATTATTAACCGGCTGCTGGGCTATATCGGGATTACCGGCCCCGGGTGGCTGTCCAGTATGTTTTGGTCCAAACCGGCCTTTATCCTGCTGATGATATGGACCTGCGGAAATGCCATTATCATTTATCTGGCAGGGCTGCAGGATATTCCTGACAGCCTGTATGAGTCTGCAGCCCTGGATGGAGCAGGATTTTTCAGGCAGACGGTTTCTGTTACCATTCCTCTTCTGCGGTCTACTCTTTTATACAATGTGGTAACCCTGATTATCGGAGTATTTCAATGGTTTGCAGAGCCCTATATTATGACAAACGGAGGACCGGATAATCAAACCATGTTTTATTCCCTGTATCTGTATCAGAATGCTTTTTCCTACTTTAAGATGGGATATGCTTCGGCAATGGCCTGGATATTGCTGCTGATTGCCTTGACAATTATCCTGGTTTTATTTAAGGTGTTCCGTTTCGGGGAATCAGATTTTTAGGCGGAAGGAGGAAAGCTATGCTGGGACTTATTACAGGCGCTAACAGAGGCCTGGGCTATGAGCTGGTAAAGGAAGGCCTGAAAAGAGGACACACAATGCTGGCGGCCTGCCGATGTGTGGAAAAAGAAAGAGCAGAAGACCTTTGGAAATTAAAAGAAGTTTATCAGGGGCGACTGTGTATTCTGAAAATGGATGTGACGAAAGAAGAGGAGGTGAAGCAGGCAGCGGACACAGTAAAAGCGGAATGGGGAAAGATGGATTTTCTCATAAACAATGCAGGCGTCCTGTTTGAGAAAATGGTAATGCCGGGAGACTGCATCGGGGATTTAGACATAGAAATGCTGCGGAAAACACTGGATGTAAATATAATCGGAACTGCTATGGTGCTGAAATATTTTATCTGGCTCTTATATGGCTCTGAATCAGCCTGTATCATGAACATCACCTCCGAGGCCGGACATCTCACGCCTGAGGGGTACAATTATCTGGCTTATTCCGTGTCAAAGCACGGCGCTAATATGTATACGCAAAAAATAAGAAATTATCTGAAGGAAGAAAAACAGGAAAAAAATATCCGGGTATTTATGATTCATCCCGGGCGTATGGACACTGTAATGGGGAAGGAAAATGCCCAGATTCCACCTGCCCGGTCTGCAGTGGGAGTGCTGGATATTCTGGAGAACAGGAAGCAGATACCGGAGATGGACATTCCTTTTATCAATTATAAGGGGGAACCTATGCCTTATTAGGAGGTGTGAACATGGAGAAGATGAATGTGGGGATTATCGGCTGCGGCGTTATCAGCAATACTTATATCCGGGATATTCAGAGGCTTTATAAAAATTTGCAGCTATCTGCCTGCGGGGATGTGAATATAGAGGCAGCCAGAGGGCAGGCGGAAAAATATGGGATTCCCCTTGGCTGCAGCCCGGAGGAATTGCTGGAAATGGAAGAAATACAGATTGTGATAAATCTGACGCCCCCGGGGTTTCACACGGAAATCAACCGGAAGATATTAGAGGCAGGGAAGCATGTGTTCTGTGAGAAGCCTTTTGCCCTGACTCTCCAAGAGGCCTGTGAAATCCGTCAGCTGGCCCGGGGAAAAAAGCTGTGGGCCTGCAGTGCCCCGGACACCTTTATGGGTTCGGGCCTTCAGACTTGCAGAAAGCTTTTGGAGGAGGGATGGATAGGAAAGCCTTTGTATGTTGTCATGAATATGATGTCTTATGGGGTGGAAACCTGGCATCCGGCCCCGGAAAACTTTTATAAGGAAGGGGCAGGCCCCTTATATGATATGGGTCCCTATTATTTTACTGCTCTGGGGGCGCTGCTGGGACCTGTGGAGGAAATTTTCGGATACAGTGCGGCAGGCTATCCTAAACGGCAGATTTACACAGGACCCCGCAAGGGGGAGGAGATTTCTGTGGAAATTCCCACCCATTATTCCGGGGTGGCGAAAATGGCTTCCGGAATCCTTGTCAGCATAAACATGAGTTTTGATGTATGGAAATCCAGGCTGCCTATGTTCGAAATCTATGGCACAGAAGGAACTCTGGAGGTGCCGGATCCTAATATGTCCGGGGGAAGGCCTAAGGTGTACCGGAGAGAGCGGATCCTGGAAAGACTGTACCGGGAACCCCGGGAGGAACAGACACAGGAAAAGGACAGCATTGTATTTCCGGAGCTTTATCTAAATGTGGGAGAATATACCAGGGGAGCGGGGGTGCAGGATTTAGCCAATGCCATAAGAAAGGGAGAGGAGCCAAGAACAGAAGCAGGGCTGGCCTGCCATGTGATTGAGGCTATAACCGGAATGATGGAGGCTTCCCGGACCGGCAGGGTTTATCACATGAAAACATCCTGTACCAGTCCACGGGCTTTGGATATAGGAACTGGACCGGAAGAGATATGACGGTAAACACATAAAAAATAGTAACTGTTCAGTACGCTGGGGGGATGGCCCTTATGGCTGTACTGTTACAAATAATATATAGAAGAAAGGGATTTAGAAGGATGAGTGGAGTAGTAGGAACAGGCTTAGTATGCCAGGTAGGATTTATTGTAAAGGACATTTATGCAACAAAAAAGAAATGGGCGGAATTTTTAGGTGTGGAGGAACCGGAAGCTAATCTTTGCGGAGAATACGAAATTATGCAGACAGAATATATGGGAGCCCCTGCGCCGGAGGCTAACAGTCTGCTGGCCTTTTTTGACGTAGGACCGGGACTGCAGCTTGAGCTGATTCAGCCTAATGAGGCGCCTTCTACCTGGAGAAATTATCTGAATGAGCATGGAGAGGGCATCCATCATGTGGCATTCCAGATTCAGGGAATGAAGATGCCGGAAGCAGTAAAAAGGTGCCAGGACTTTGGCATGAGTCTGGAGCAAAAGGGAGAATACGGAGATGCCTCCGGAAGATATGTGTATATGAATGCATATAAGGATTTAAAGTGTATCGTAGAGCTTTTGGAAAGTGATATACACGCTTAGAAAAATATCCTGCCTCATATGGCAGATATTTATTCCTGCCAGCAACGAGCCAAGCGGACATGCTTGCATGTCCATTTGGCAGCTGCACATCTGTTGAGATGAAAATAGTTTACATAAAATAAAAGGAGGCGAGGCTTATGCGGCTTGGCTTGTCAAGTGCCCTGGAACATAAGATGCCCGGGGAGTGGGCCGGGAAAATGGCGGAACTGGGGTGCAGGACAGTGAATTTTCCTGTGGATTACACAAGTTCACCGGAAATCATCCGGGATTATGTGAAGGCTGCCAGGGAAAAAGGGCTTCAGATTGGAGAAGTGGGGGCTTGGTGCAATCCCATAGCTTTGGACGAGAATCAGCGAAGAGAAGGGCTGAAAAGGTGTAAAGAACAGCTGGCCCTGGCGGACAGTATAGGCGCCTGCTGTTGTGTAAATGTTTCCGGCTCCAGAGGAAGCAGGTGGGACGGAGCTTACCGGGATAATCTTACAGAGGAAGCCTGGAGAGAGATGGTAAAAAGTATCCGGGAAATTCTGGACGACGTCCGCCCTGCCCATACGTTTTACACTATTGAGCCTATGCCCTGGATGTATCCTATGGGTCCCCGGGAGTATCTGCGCCTGATAGAGGAGGTAGACAGAGAACATTTCGCAGTGCATATGGATGTTTTTAACTGGATTACCTCTCCAAAACGGTATTTTTATCATGAAGAATTTATGGAGGAATGCTTTGATAAGCTGGGGCCTTACATCAAAAGCTGCCATTTGAAGGATGTAAGGCTGCGTCAGGAATTCACGCTGCAGTTTGAGGAGACAGCCTGCGGTAAGGGTGAGCTTAATCTGGTGAAATACGGAAAGCTGATAGAAGCCCGGAATCCTGATATGCCGGTAATCATAGAACATCTGGGAAGTGATAGAGAATATATGGAAACCCTGGCCTATGTAAAGGAACTGTTTGGCCGGGAAGGGCTGGAGATATAATTTATCCCCCGCAGAAATTCACTGTTGAAAGAGGACAGGGAATTCTGCGGGGGCTTTTTTGTTTGCGGATATTTGCAGAATTATGTTATAATTAAGTTGTTTGTTCGAATCTTCTGTTTTTATAAGATAATACTGGTAATTTTTTAATAAAATATGAGGGATAAAAGATGAAAACAATAAAAGGAAAACTTATTGCTTACTTTTCTGTGGCCTTTTTGTCCATTACCGTAATTATTTGTGCGTATTATTATTATACAAATGCACGTTTACAGGAGAAACAGATTCTGGAAAACGCAAGTTCCAATATTGACTATATTCAAAGCAATATTAACCGAATGTTGATGCGCTGCGAAGAATTTTCGGACAAAATATATTTCGATGACAAGATTACGAAGATATTGACCAGAGCTTACGATTCTTCTAAGTATTATTATAATCTGGACGGAGATTTAATGGATGCAATCAGTAATATTTCCCTTTATCTGGATAATGACATTATTTCTCAGTATATCCGGGGGATAGTCATCAGAGGAAATAACGGCAATCAGATAAAGTATGGAGAGGACGCAGATTATATTGACATTGACCAGCTGACCGCTATGGAATGGTTTCAGGAGAACAAGGATAATGACCATGTGGAATGGTCGTCTATGATAGAGAATGATTCTCCTGTAAGCCAGGACAAATATCAGATACCTTTTGTAAGAAAAATGATTTCTATTTATACAGGCAAAAATGTAGGATGGCTTTTTGTGTCTATTTCTCCGTCGATTATCGAAGACGTGGTGAAGGATTATGAACTATCCAGTGACGATGTTTTAGTAATCTGTGATAAAGATGACAACTGTATCTACAGCAATGAAAAAGAGCTGACAGGAAAAACCTTGGCTGATTTAGTATCCCTGAGTCATAAGGAAGGGCAGATAAGTTATAATAACCAGAAATGGTTCGCAGTAAAGAACTATTCTTCTTATTCGGAGTTTACCGTAATTCAATTGATTAACCCTAGGGTTTTCCAAGAACAGAATGAAATTTTAAAACAGTCAACCTTTATTGTTATATTGATAACCCTGGTAGTTGTTTTTTTCCTTATCATTCTGCTTTCTAATATTCTGACAAAGCCTCTCTCTAATATAGTTAAAAGAATGAAACTTATTTCAGCAGGGGATTTTTCCGTGGATAAGAGTCTGGAGGGAGATAATGAAATTGGCACACTTGGCAAAGGCATAAATACCTTGTCCCAAAGTGTGGCTTCCCTGATGGAACAGATTCGCAGGGAAGAGGCGATGAAAAAGGAACTGGAATATAAAACACTTCAAAGTCAGATTAACCCTCATTTTGTTTATAATGTGCTGAATTCCATAAAGATAATGGCCCGGCTGCAGTCAGCAGATAGTATTTACACGATGGTGGACAGCTTTGGGGAATTGCTAAAGGAAGTCAGCAAAGGTGTAGATGATAAAATCACGATTACAAAGGAATTTGAACTCCTGGAGCGATATGTCTATTTGCAAAAAATAAGAAAAAAGGGAATGATTAGAACGGAATACACTCTGGAGCCGGGATGTGAAAACGGACTGATTATTAAATTTTTGCTGCAGCCTCTGGTAGAAAACGCCATACTGCATGGCCTGGAAAGAAAAAAGGGAATGGGGATACTTCACATCAGCGCACAGCGGCAGGACAATAACCTTTTGATTCTTATTCGTGACAACGGAATCGGTATGACAGAGGAGGAAATCCGCCAGGTGTTTGAAAAAAACAACGACAGTAAGATACAGTACAACAAAATCGGAGTGAAAAATATTCAGGAGAGGATAAAGATTCTTTATGGCTCACAGTACGGTCTTTCTTATAAAAGTGAACCGGAGAAGTATACCACAGTCCGTGTGCTGCTGCCCTTTGAGGTAAAGGAGGAAGAGAATGTTCAAGGTAGTTTTTGTTGATGATGAAACATTGGTAAAGCTAGGCCTCCGCTCCATGCTTAATTGGGAAGAGGAAGGATTTGAAATAGAAGGGGACGCATCCAGCGGCACGGAAGGCTTAGCGCTGATTTTAAAGACAAAGCCGGATTTGGTAATTACAGATATTATCATGCCGGAGATGGACGGAATCGAAATGATGCAGAAGGTCAGGGAAAGCAATTTAAATCCTTTTTTTGTCTTTTTAAGCAGCTACGACCAATTTGAATTAGTAAAAAAAGCCATGCAATTAGGAGCTAAGGATTATCTTTTAAAACTGAAGCTAAACAGTGAAATGCTCCATGATATGCTGGGAAACATTAAGAAAGATTTGGAAAAGAATGTTGTAAAGACAGACAAGAAAAAAGAGCTATCTGTATGGGAAACAGAAGAATTGAGAAAGGCATTTCTGAAAAAGGCCCTGATAGGGGAAGCTTTGCTTCCTGAGGAGAATTGCTGGGAGTTTGGAGGTAAAGATAAGCGGATACGCATTGTATATATAGTGTCTAATGTACACCATCTCATCGGAGCAAGGGAAGAAAGGGAGAAAAAAATTTATTTAGAAACTATCCGCAAATTGATAGAGGATATCAGCAGAGAATTTTTTGAATCCTATTGTATTGAATGGGAAAAGGGAAGCTTTTTAATCTTTCTTGCAGAAGAGGAGGAAGATAAGGAGAACAAGAATCTGAATTTTATGTCTGAGGCTGTCATTGATATGCTCATGCAGTACAGTAATATTCAGGCATCTATAGGAATCAGCGGCAGTGTGTCAGGCTATGAAAACTTTAAATCTGCATATTTACAGGCCAAAACAATACAGGATTTTTTGGCGGTTGAGGGCTATGGAAAGGTGAAATTTTATGATAAAGCTTTAACCGGCCACTCCGCTCTCGGTCACAGAGAGTTTCAGAAATCCTTCAGCGCTAAAAAGCTCAGCAGTATTTGCGAGACTTTAAACTTAGAGGAACTGGAGCAGGCAGCCAGGGAATTCATAAGCGAGATAAAAGAAAACAGGATGAAATTAGACAGTGCAGCCTTTTACTGTATAAGATTTATGTGCCTGCTGGATGAATTTTTAAAATTAAGCTGGCAGGACAGTTATCAGAGCAATGATTTGGACGTGTATATAAAAAAGTTATATTACTCTGATACAATTGCGGAAATTATAGAGGTGTTTACAAACTATATGGAATCGGTAAAAGGCTTTTTTGCCGGGGAGGGTGACAGTGAACAAAAAAGAATTGTGAGAGAAGCGAAGAAATATATTTTGGACCATGTGTATGATACCATCAGCTTAGAGGAGTTGGCCCATGCATTATTTATAAGTCCGGGGTATTTGAGCAGTGTTTTTTCTAAATATGAGCCTATGGGGGTGGCAAATTATATCAATAAAGTAAAAATTACAGAGGCACAGCAGCTGCTCAGGAAACAGAGGCTTAAAGTATATGAGGTAGCTTTTCGTCTGGGTTATGAAAATGCAGGATACTTTGCAAAGGTGTTTAAAAAGTATACCGGGTATACACCCAAAGAGTATATGGAACGAAAATAATTCATGAATTATAAAAATATTACAAGAAAATTCTAAGAAGATAAAAATAATGTACAAAAACAATGGTATTTTAATGAAAATAATGTACAAAATAACAACAGGGTTGCTTTAAGCGGCCCTGTTGTTTTGCTATACTTATCACATGAAGTTCGAACATTCAACAAATTTTTTAAAGAAAGGAGAAGGTACATGAAAAAGTACATGGGGTATGAATTGGGGAGAGTAATCATCCTGAATCTGAAAAGAGATGATTTATTGCTGGAAACAATAGAAGAAGAATTGAAAAAGAGCGGAATAAAAAACGCACTTCTGACAAGCGCAATCGGCTCCATGCAAAAGGTAGTGCTGCATCGTGTAGTGGGTACGGGAAGAGAGCCGGAAGATGAATTTGTAACTCTGGAAAAACCAATGGAGCTGGCGTCACTGCAGGGGATGGTATTAGACGGAAAGGCTCATTTCCATATGGTGGTATCAGACGTGGAACAGTGTTATACAGGCCATCTGGAACCGGGCAGTAAGGTTCTCTATTTAGGAGAAATCTCTTTGGTAGAATTAAAAGGTGTTTCACTGTGCAGAGAAAAAAATGAAGACAACATAGGGATGATTGTTGAGAAGGAGATGAATTAGATGAAGAGAAGAATACTTAGAAAAATAGGAGTTACTGCAGTGGCTGGAGTTCTGGCAGTATCTTCCGTATTAGCCGGATGCAGCAGCGCTTCTTCAGGAGAAGAAGGGGGAGGAGAAAAGTCCTCCGAAAAAATTCAGATTAAATTATCTACTACATGGACCCAGGGCTCGGTAGCCCAGGACAATATAGAAGATTTAATTGCCGAATTTGAGGAAGAACATCCCAATGTGGAGATTGAACATGACGCTCTTTCTACAGCTGATTTGCGTACAAAACTGACAGTGCAGGCTGCATCGGGAGATATGCCGGATGTATCCTGGTGCCCTCAGAGCTATGCCCGTGAATTTGCCAAGGATGGATTGATTCTTGAGTGGTCAGAGATTATGGAGGAAGACCCTGACTGGCATGAATGGTTTGCTGACCCGGTAATTGAGGCCCTGACTGAGGAAGACGGAAAAATACTGTTAGCGCCCCTTGAGGCCAGTATTGACGGCCTTTACTACAATAAAGAAATGTTTGATGAACACGGATGGAAGGCTCCGGAAACCTGGGATGAATTTATGGCGCTGATTCCGCAGATTAAAGAAGCGGGAATTACTCCTATTGTTACAGGAGGTAAGGAAAGCAGGTTTGCGTGGATGGCCTCTGCCATTTTAGTGAGATGTACGGGATTAGATAACTTTAAGAGTCTATGTTATGGGGATGATTTGACAAAATGGAACGATGAGTCCACCGGTTTCCCGGTAGCAGTAGAGAAGTTTAAGGAGATGGTAGATGCAGGCGCATTTCCTAACGGAGTTATGGGGATGAGTGCAACGGAAGCGGACCAGATGTTTGCCAATGAGGAAGCGGCTATGTATTATGAGGGCGCCTGGAAATGCGGTAACTTTGAAAGTGCCGGCGGAGCAGAATTTCTTGAAAAGCTTGACCGCCTGGATTGGCCGGCTATGACAGACTGTCCCGACGGAAACCCCAATACAAGAGTAGGCGGATGTTTCATTGGAATTATGGTAAAAGAAGGAAATGATGAGGAGAAAG
This sequence comes from uncultured Blautia sp., assembly GCA_902476765.1. Classification (GTDB taxonomy): domain Bacteria; phylum Bacillota; class Clostridia; order Lachnospirales; family Lachnospiraceae; genus Blautia. Next base: position 51,628 of record CABSEJ010000001.1, on the reverse strand, counting down.
AGAAGTTATGTATCGAGCTGGCTAAAGCCATTTGCTCTCCTGACTTTGGTGTTCCCCTTATGGAAGAAGGCGGACAGGTATATCCGGGTGTGGCAGAGTATGATAAAGATACCTGCTCAGATATCATGAATAAGATGATTGAGGCTTTCCATTCTGCTGAAAGCTATATTCCTTCCATGGACGGTATTGCTCCTCCGGCTGTGGACCTGGCCATCAAGCAGACTGCTTTTCCCGGAATCATAACCGGAGAGCTGGATGTGCAGCAGGCTATAGACGAGGTACAGAAAGCGGCAGAAGATTATGCAGCCTCATTAAATTAAAACACCATAGAGAAAACACAGTACGAAAAGCGGGGCTGCGGGACACCCAGGCTCCGCTTATTTAAGAAGGGTTGTAAAAATGTTTGGAAAAAAGAAACGGAAAAATAATGTTGAACAGGGAAGCGCAACAGTAATAAAAAATAAAAAGACAAAATTTTTAGTATACCTGGCTCTTACAATTGCGGCAATTCTTGTTGTTTTACCTCTCATGTGGTTATTTTTTACATCCTTAAAATCTCGCATGGAACTTGCTAAGAATACCTGGGGCTTACCTGAGGTTTGGGAATTTTCCAATTATGCAATAGCCTGGACCGGGTCTGAGATTCCGCTGTATATGTTAAATAGTATTAGGGCTACGGCTGTGGCCATTATATTGACGGTAATTTTGTCAACGCCTGTCAGCTTTGTTATATCTCGGTTCCGCTTTAAGGGTAAAAAGCTGCTGTATATGTTTTTTATCGCAGGTATGATGATTCCTATTCATTCTACGGTGATTCCCATTTATACCATGGTGGGAGATATGAATTTAAATAACAATCTGGAAGTCCTGGGTTTAGTATACGGAGCCTTCAGAATTCCTATTTCTATTTTTATTCTGGAAGGTTTTATGTCTGCATTACCCAGAGAACTGGAAGAGTGTGCGATTATTGACGGCTGTTCTACGGCCAATATATTTTTCAAGATTATTGTCCCCCTTTCCAAAGACGGTATTGTGACGATTTCCATATTGACCGTGCTGGCTTCCTGGAACGAATTGCTGATTTCCATGCTGTTAATCAGCGACCCCTCCAAAAAGACACTGCCTAACGGCTTGATGGGATTTATCACAGAATATAATTCCGAGTATACCCAGCTGGCTGCAGGAATTATGATTTCAATTATACCTGCTGTTTTGTTCTATGCCTTTGCGCAGGAAAAAATAGAAAAAGGTATGATTGCCGGTGCAATTAAAGGATAGAACGGGGGAAAGCAAAATGAAAATTACGAAGAAAGCCAAGCTTACCATTATATTATTCGTCTTGCCGGCCCTGATTGTGTATTTGATTTGGGTAATATACCCCATTATATCTGCTATTTGGATGAGTATGTTAAAATCCGATACTCTTCACAGCAGCCATTTTGCAGGATTAGAAAACTACATCAGTGTGTTTGAGTCAACCCTGTTTTGGAAGTCCATGAAGATTTCCATAATCTTCATCATTGTCACCACTGTTTTTCAGGTGATTTTGGGATTCTTCTACGGATATTTGGTTTATTTGCAGCCCAAGGGATACAGGGTTTATAAAATCCTGCTGTTTATACCAAACGTTCTCCCGTCTGTTGCCAGTGGATTTATATGGAGCTATATCTATAGTCCCAGTATGGGGGTGCTGAAGCCCTTAATGGAGGCCATGGGACTGGGTGAGTATTATATATCCCCCATAGCAGACCCTAAGCTGGCTCTGTATGCAGTAATTTTTGCACAGATTTGGTGCGGATTGGGAGTACAGGTTATACTTTTTAATTCAGGGTTTATGAATATTCCTTCTGAGGTTATTGAAAGTGCAAGACTGGACGGAGCTACAGGATGGAAAATGATAAAAACAATGGTTATTCCCATGTCATGGGATATTACCAAAATGGTCATTATTTTACAGACCATCGGAGCGCTGCGTTCCTTTGATTTGATTTATGTTATGACATCCGGCGGACCAAATCATTCTACAGAAGTGCTGCCCATGCATCTGTTTGTAAATGCATTCCAGAACTTTAACTTAGGATACGGAAACGTAGTGGCAGTTGTATTGTTTGTACTTGCTATGATTATTACCGCTGTAATGCGAAAGGTAATGGAAAGAGACAGTTTATATTAAATAAAGTTTAAATAGTGAAAAATGGAGGAAGAAAAAAGATGACAGATGCAGAATTGATAAAAGAGATTAGAAAATACAGGTGTGCAGATTTATCAGATGGCATGGATGCTATCGGGTTAGTGGACAAAGGAACCATGAATGAATCTATGCGCCCTCTCAGGCCGGGCATAGAATTTAAAGGCTTTGCTTATACCATTAAATTACTCCCTAAATCAGATGCGGTAAAGGAATGTAAGACCGTGGATGAGTGGAGAGAAGAATTAGGAAAAGAGTGTGACAAAATTTATAGCTTTGTAGGCGAGATTACTCCGGAACGGGCCAAGGATACGGTTATTGTAGTAGACATGGAAGGTGTAAGAGGAGGACTTTGGGGCTCTGAAATTGCAATGACCATGATGGAGCGTGGCATAGAAGGAACGGTGCTGGACGGAGGCTGCCGTGATTCCTATGAGGCAAATCTGGAAAACGCTCCTGTTTTCTGTACGAAAAGAACCTTTACACATGCCTATGGAAGAGTGGAGCCGGGAGCCTTGAATATTCCGGTTCACTGCGCAGGAGTAACGGTAAAGCCCGGGGATATTGTCTGCGCAGACGACGACGGTGTTTTAGTTATCCCAAGAGAACGGGCTGAGGAAGTTATCATGTTTGCAAAAATGCAGCTGGAGGACGATATTCAGGCCCGCACGGAACACTATGATAATCTGGGATTTGAACATGACGATACGCTGAAAAGAATGGAATAATGCAGGAAGAGGCAGGTTAGGAGATAAGACTTATGAAGCTTGGACTATGTCTTACGCCCATTTATCCTCAGGCTATACAGGACTGTACTTTGCTGGAACGGCTTATAGAGAGACTGCATGACCAGAAATTTTTCCAATGTGTGGAGCTTTATTTTGAAGGTACTCAAGAAGAGCGAAACAGGATTCGGGGAATTCTGGAGAACACTGGGCTAGAGGCAGTGTATCTGGGAGGCTTACCGATAAAAAGAGATGCCGTGGATATTTCGGCCAGGGACGAGAGGGTCAGGAAAGAAAGTGTAGATGCATGCAAAAGGCATATAGAATATGCCGCCTGTATGGGGTGCGGGAAAATAGTGATAGGAAGCGGGCCGGACTGGAAAAGGCCCGGCTGTGAAGAGCAGATTGCAGAGCAGACCAGAAAATCTTTGGAAGAATTAGACTGCTGTGCTGAAGGGATGAAGCTGGAAATTTCAGTGGAGCCCTTTCCCTCAAAAACAGAACCCTGTCTTGCTGTGGGAAATACTCATTTGGTTTGGAAAATTTTTTATGACAGCCAATTTCATAACGTAGGACTTACCTTCGATACCAGCCATTTCAGGCAGATGCAGGAGGATATAGAGAAGAGTTTTCACTTACTGCAGCCATGGATACATCATGTTCATCTGGCAAACTGTGTGATGAAGGATAAAAATAATCCTCTTTACGGAGACAAGCATCCCTGTTTTTCCCAGGAAGGCGGTGAGTTTACTGTGGAATCCATAGGCAGTTTTTACCGTAAGCTGGAGAAGCAGGGAATGCTGACACAGGTGGATATTTGCTCACTGGAGATAATAAGCAGAAAAAAGGAAGACTGGTACTATAGGGAAGCATGCCAAGAAGCAGAAATGATTTGGGGATAACAGGAGAAGGATTATGGAGAATAGGGTGATTCACTTATGGGAAACCTTCGAGATAACGTTATACGCAGAAAATAAATATGAGAATTACTACACAGAGGTCTGTGTATGGGCGCATTTGAAAGGACCGGGATTTGACAAAAAATGTTTTGGTTTTTGGGATGGGGATAATGTATTTAGAATTCGGGTTACAGCAACAGCACCGGGATTATGGACCTATTCCATACATTCCAATGTACAGGATAAGGGGCTTACAGGAATCACAGGAGCATTTGTGGGGATTCCCTGGACAGAAGAAGAGAAACAGGAAATACAGACACGCAGAGGTATTGTGAGAGCCAGTGAAAATGGCCATGCCCTGGAATATGGAGACGGAACTCCTTTTGTCATGGTAGGGGATACCTGGTGGGGGCTGGCCAGCTATCGCTATCCCTGGGAGGACAGCGAAGAGGAGAGGCCTATAGGAAGCGGTATGAGTATGAAAGATATGGCCAGACAGAGGATTCGCCAGGGATTTAATACGGTTGGTATGATTGCCGCCTTCCCTACATGGGCAGATGACGGAGAAGACCCGTGGATTATGTTGGATGACGGCCATGAGACCACCTTGAGAAACGCCTGGACTGCAGACGGTTCCTCCAGACAGGGGGCCAGGAACCATATGGCATCCTGTAAGGCTATGCACAACGAGGGGGGAAGACCTTTCTTTTTCCCGGGAAAGATTGCAGGCTATGAACATATCGTGCCGGATTATGACAGGATAAATCCGGAATATTTTAAGGTGCTGGATAAGAAAATTGACTGGCTGAATAAACAGGGCATAACCGTGTTTATAGAAACCCTCCGCAGGGATTGCTCAAAAACATGGAAATATTATTATGATTGGCCTATGGTATACACCCGTTATATTCAATATATTTTTGCCCGTTATCAGACCAATAACTGTATTTTCAGTCCTATTCACTTTGATATTAAGATGAATACCATAGACAGCCGTGAGTTTAACGAACCCATTAACCTGTTTATAGATACCTATGGAAAGCCGCCTTTTGGCACGCTGATGGGAACAAATCCCTCTCCCAGCACCCATATCAATTATGGAGGACCAGAGGAGCAGCATTGGCTCAGTTTTCACCAAATCGGGAACTGGAGAGAGCATGAGAATTATTGGTATCTAACGGATATTTATCATACCAGTCCGCCCTGTCCGGCCATTAACGGAGAACCTTACTATTCCGGGTATCCTGAATCCGCTATGAAAATCGATGAAAATGGAAATACCGTTACAGAGCTGGGGACTCTTACGGCAGAAAGCCAGGAAGACCATTTAAACTGCCGCTCCGGATATTACGGCAGCGTATTAAGCGGGGCTTACGGAGGAGTCCTGGCCGGATTTGAAGGCTGCTGGGGAGCTAACGTGGAAGACGGAAATGTTTACAATATATGGGATACCATGACATTTCCTGTCAGTTACCAGGTGAGATATGTAAGAGATTTTCTGTTGTCAGAAGGCAGCAGATACCAGGAGCTGATACCTGACGCAGACTTAGTGACTCCCAATAAGGCAGGGGAGCCTTATGGGTACAGAGGCTGGGCCTTTGCCTCAGCCACCCCAAAAAGAGACCTCATTCTGGGATATGTAGAAAAAGACTGCCCCAGGACAGCAGTACGAGCTTTAAGACCTTATGAAAAATATGAATTTCAATGGTTTGACCCCTGCTGCGGGAAATGGGGAGAAAAGATAGAAGTGAGGGTGAATTCTGTCGGCATGATTCCTCTGCCGGAATATCCCGGGGACCAGGATTGGGCCTTTAAATTAAAAGTATCCTGTAAACCATACAGCATTGACACATCTGAGCACCCAAAAACATCTTTGGAAGAATACAGGAAACAAAAAGAAGAGAAGAGGTGATAAAGTGCAGGGAATTATGAATGACCCGGACAATATTGTAGAGGAAATGCTGCAGGGATTTATCGGGCTCCATAGTGATATAGTGGAAAGCACGGATAATGCAAGAGTTGTTAAGGCCAAACATATGCCCAAGGATAAGGTGGGTGTAGTTACAGGCGGAGGCTCGGGGCATAAACCGGCTTTTATAGGATATGTGGGAAAAAATATGTGTGATGCAGCGGCGGTGGGGGAAATTTTTTCTTCTCCCACCCCGGGAGCATTTCTGGATGCCATTCGGTCTGCAGACCAGGGAAAAGGGGTTGCCTGCCTGTATGGGAACTATTCAGGAGACAACATGAATGTAAAGATGGCAGTGAGAATGGCTAAAAAGCAGGGAATAGAAGTAAAAACAGTAGTGGCTAATGACGATGTGGCTTCTGCACCCAGAGAAGAGAGTCATAAAAGACGAGGCGTGGCGGGAGAAATATTTATGTGGAAGGCAGCAGGGGCAAGAGCTGTCCAGGGCGGAGACTTAGATGAGGTTATCCGGGCTGCCCAAAAGGCCATTGATAATACGAAATCCGTAGGAGTAGGGCTCAGACCCTGTATACTTCCTTCTATGGAACAGCCTGGATTTCAGATTGCCCAGGGGACTATGGAGCTTGGCATAGGTCATCATGGGGAGCCGGGAGTTGCAGTGCTTCCTTTAGAGACAGCAGATAAACTGGCAGAGCGTATGGTGAATATGATTCTTCAGGATTATCCCTATGAGGAAGGCGAAGAGACAGCGGTACTGATTTCCGGTCTGGGGGCTACGCCGGTTATGGAGTTGTATGTATTGTACGGTCAGGTAGAGAAATTACTGTCTGGGAAGGGAATTGGAATTTACCGCTCTTATGTGGGGAATTATTTTACTTCCCTGGATATGGCGGGGGCTACCCTGACCATGATAAAGCTGGATAAGGAACTAAAACAGTGGATAGATTATCCTGTCAGCAGTGTTGGATGGAAATAAGCCATTATGGAGAGAAAAGAAATGGAGACCTTTAAAAACACAGAGGGAAAGCCTATTTTGCTGAAAATGGTTCAGGTGATTCAAGAGAATAAGGATTATTTGGGACAGGTGGACGGCGAAATAGGGGATGGAGACCATGGAGCCAATATGAATAAAGGTTTTACCTTGTTTGAAAAAAAGTACCGGGAACAGGATTTTGGCTTTACGGAAGGCCTGGAGCTTTTGGGAAATGTTCTGTTAAATGAAATAGGCGGCTCTATGGGACCTATTTACGGAACTATTTTTCTGAGTATGTGTGAGGCTGGAGAAGACTTTGCAGAAATAGGACTGGATGAATTTTTGGCTATGCTGACGCATGCAAGACAGGAACTTTTTCAGATTGTGGATGCCAGAGAAGGAGACAAAACACTGGTGGACTGCTTGTCTCCGGCAGTGGAAGCCCTTGCTGCAGCTTTAAAGGGAAAAAGGAAATTCAGCGAAGGCCTGGAGGAGATGTGCGGGGCAGCCCGGAATGGAAAGGAGCAAACCAGAAATCTCATTGCGAAATATGGAAGAGCCTCCCGGCTGGGACAGCGCTCCGTGGGAGTTTTGGACGCAGGGGCAGTGTCATGCTGTCTTTTGCTGGAGGCTATGGCCAGTGGGATAGAGGAACTATTGTAAAACAGGGAAGTGGTATAAGATGAAAATTGCTATAGGATGGGACCCTAATGCCAGAGAAGCAAAAGAAGAGCTGGTAAAATTTATCGTAAAAGAAGAATTGGGGACAGTGACAGACTTTGGAAGTGAAGACGATATATATGCCCATGTAGCTTTTCGGGTGGCCCAGGCGGTAGCTGACGGAAAATATGACAGAGGGATTCTACTGTGCGGAACCGGCATAGGAATGTCCATTGCAGCCAATAAGGTAAGAGGCGCATATGCGGCTCTGGTATCAGATGCCTATTCCGCAAAGAGAGCCAGATTGTCCAATGATGCTAATATTCTCTGTATGGGCGCTTTTACTATTGGAAATAAGGTGAGAGAAGAATTGACAGCCGTATTTTTAAATCATGAGTTTATAAAGGGAAGTTCTTCTCAGATTAAGGTGGAGGCCTATAAGGAGTACGATAGAGAAAGATAGGATGTCATATGAAAATTACAAAAAAGACCATAGATTGTATCGAGAAATGTTATGCTGTTGCGTCATTTGAATATAACAAAGAAGACTATCTGCTGTGTTCTGCTGAGGGAAAGGGCCCATGCAGAGCATATGACCTTCAGGGGAATTTGATAGAGACACTGTGGAACGGGCCGGGAGGAGTAATGACTCTGCAGCAATTTCCCAATGCCTCCTGTCCTGTGCTTTTGGCCACTCAGGGGTTTTATTCGCCGGATAATGCAGCTCAGGCACGGCTGGTATATTATTATCGGAAGCAGGGGGAGTGGCACTGTGAAATATTATGTGATATGCCCTTTCTGCATCGGTTTGGAATTGTTGGAAATAAAGAGAAGAAATATCTGATAGCGGCTACACTGAAATCAGCCAGCGCATATGAGGGAGATTGGAGCAGCCCCGGAAGTGTGTGGGCTGCTGAGCTTCCGGAAGACATATTTCAATACAATCAGGAACATCCCCTGGAATTTCAGCCGATTATCCGCCGGTTGTATAAGAATCATGGATTTAGCATCAACAAAGAGCAGGGAGAAAGCTATGGAGTAGTGGGAACAGATAATGGTGTATATGTGGTATATTCCCCCAAGACTCACCGGGATGACTGGAAATGTGAAAGGATTTTAGAGGAACCGGTCAGCGATATGCTGTATCGGGACTTTGATGATGATGGACAGAAGGAGCTGCTGGTTATTTCTCCTTTTCATGGAGAAACCATAAAAATTTTCAAAAAAGATAGCAATAATCAATTTAAAAAAGTGTATGAGCGGGAGAAGAATATGCCTTTTGCCCACGCTATATGGGGCGGCCGGATAAGAGGACGGGAATATGCTTTTGTAGGCGGAAGAGGCGGTGAAAAGGAGCTAATCAGTCTTTACTACCACAAAGAGAAACAACAGTATGTGGAGAACCTGATTGATAAGGGCGCCGGCGCCGCTAATTGTATGCTGTTTCAATCCCAGGGACAGGTAAAGCTGCTGTCAGCTAATCGAGAAACCGACGAAGTGGCCATATATTCGCTGCCGCTGTAAAAAGTTTAAGGAGAAAAAAGATGAAAGCGATTTTAAAAGATAAAAGAGAAGTTGGATTTACATGGACGGATGTGCCGATTCCTGAAATTGGAAGAAACCAGGTTTTAATCAAGGTAGAAGCATCTGCACTTTGTAAATCAGATGTAGATGTATATGAATGGACACCTTTGGTGGAAAAGGCAAATTATGACCTTCCCTTTATTATGGGCCATGAGTTTGCAGGAACTATTGTAAAGGTGGGAGAAGACGTAGAGGGCTATGCAGAGGGAGACCGGGTGGCCGGTGAGACTCATATTCCCTGCGGATATTGTGAAACCTGCAGAACAGGAAACCGGCATATCTGCGGCAACCATATGGGTGTTTTAGGCAGAACAGTTGACGGATGCTTTGCGGAGTATATTGCCCTGGATAAAAAAGCGTTAATCAGGCTTCCGGATAATGTTTCTTTTCAGGAAGGAGCCATTTTGGAACCATTTGCAACAGCAATGCATGCTGTTTCTAAGGCTAATCCATCGGGAAAGACTTTGCTTATTGCAGGGGTAGGCACCATCGGCCAGATGGCAGTGGAAATTGCCAAATATCTGGGCTGTACCAAATTGTTTGCTGTAGATGTCAGTGATAAGAAGCTGGAAGAAAGCAAAAACAGAGGGGCGGATGTACTAATCAATGGTACCAGAGAGGATTTGGTGGAGATTGTAAAACGTGAGACTGACGGCTGCGGTGTAGATGCGGTTATTGACTTTACAGGCAATGAACGAGTCATTAATCAAGAGGTGGAAGCAGTGAAGATAGCAGGCACCATCGTACATGTGGGTATGGTGGAAGGAACCTTGACCTATCAGAATTTTATGTACGGAGTTGTGTATAAAGAGCTGATTGTTACCGGTATCTTTGGAAGGCGCATGTATGAGACCTGGACAGAAGTTATGAATATTCTGAAAACCGGTAAGATTGACCTGAGCAAGTTTGTAGCCAAAGAAATGAAGCTGGAAGAGTTTGAGAAGGCCATAGAAGAATTTTCATCCTATTCCGGCAGGATTGTCTTTAAGAACTAAAGGAAAATTCAGGAGAAGAGGCAGTATGATGCAGAAGAACAGGAAAGAAACCATGGACGGCAATACAGCGGCAGCAATGGCGTCCTATTACTTTACAGAGGTTGCGGCTATTTATCCGATAACACCCTCCTCCCCTATGGCGGAGGCTGTGGACAAATGGGCGTCTCAGGGAAAGAAGAATATTTTTGGAAGGCCGGTCAGGCTGATTGAAATGCAATCGGAAGGCGGAGCGGCCGGAACTCTTCACGGCAGTCTTCAGGCCGGAGCTCTGTCCTCTACCTATACCTCTTCCCAGGGGTTATTGCTGATGATACCTAATCTATATAAAATTGCGGGAGAACTGCTTCCCGGTGTGCTTCATGTGAGCGCCAGGTCCCTGGCCTCCAATGCATTGAGTATTTTCGGAGACCACCAGGATGTGATGAGCATTCGTCAGACAGGAATGGCTTTGCTTGCCTCCGGCTCTGTGCAGGAATGTATGGATTTAGGGTGTATTGCCCATTTATCAGCAATCGGTGCCAGACTTCCCTTTGTTCACTTTTTTGACGGATTCCGGACTTCCCATGAAATACAGAAAATTGAAGTGATAGAGGAAGAAACAGTAAAAAAATTGGTGGATTGGGAAGAAATAAAGAAGCTTAGGGACAGAGCTTTAAATCCGGACCATCCTGTTTTAAGAGGAACCACACAGAATCCGGATATTTTCTTTCAAGAGAGAGAGGCTGTAAATAGATTCTATGACAAGCTGCCGGAGCTGGTACAGCAATATATGGACAGGCTGCAGGAGGAAACAGGGAGACAGTATCATCTGTTTGATTACTATGGTGCCGGCAATCCTTCTGTTGTTTTGGTTGCTATGGGTTCTGCCTGTGAAGTAATTAAGGAGACTCTGGATTATCTGAATAAACAGGAAGAGAAATATGGTTTGGTCCAGGTTCGCCTGTTTCGTCCCTTTTCTGCCTGTGATTTTTTGCAGGCTTTTCCGAAAAGTACGAAAACAGTGGTGGTATTAGACCGCACGAAAGAGCCGGGTGCAACAGGAGAGCCTTTGTATCAGGAGGTATGCGCCGCATTTAGGGCTGCGGATAAGAGTCCAAGGATTATTGGCGGGCGTTACGGCCTGGCTTCTAAGGATTTCAGGCCAAGTGATGTGAGAGCTGTTTTGAGAAACGGAGAACAGGAGTATCCGGTAGAAGGATTTACTGTAGGTATCCTGGATGACATTACAGGACATTCCCTTCCGGCAGAAAAGAATTTCCCGGATACTGCAGCAAAAGGAACCATAAACTGCAAATTTTGGGGACTGGGTTCAGACGGTACGGTAAGTGGGAATAAGTCTGCAGTGAAAATTATTGGAAATCATACGAATAAATATGTGCAGGCTTATTTTGCCTATGATTCTAAAAAGTCGGGAGGAATCACCATTTCCCATCTGCGCTTTGGAGACAGTCCTATCCGCTCTTCCTATTTGGTGGAACATGGGGACTATATTGCCTGTCATAACCAGGCTTATGTAAAGGATTATGACCTGCTGGAAGGAATAAAGGAAAATGGAATTTTTCTTCTGAATTGTATTTGGGATGAGCAGCAGCTGAGTAAGCATTTGCCAGAGGCCATGAAGCAGACTATTTTGAATAAAAACATCCGCTTTTACACCATAAACGGAGCACAATTGGCGGAAGAACTGGGGCTTGGCCGCCGTATCAATATGATTATGCAGACGGCATTTTTTGCTCTGACGAAAATGATTCCCCTGGACCAGGCCATGTCTTATCTGGAACAGGAAGTACGGAAAAATTACGGACATCAGGGGCAGAAAGTGATAGATATGAATGTTGAGGCTATCCGTCAGTCGGTTCAGCGCTTACATAAAGTAAATCTCGGCGCTTTAAAAACCAATGTCTGTGAGGAACAGATACAGGAAATTTATACAGGGTCAGACAAGCTGGATTTTTTTGTAAACCGTATTATGATGCCCATGAACCGGCAGCAGGGAGACAAAATTCCGGTTAGTGCTTTTCAGGGTATTGAAGACGGTACCTTTCCTATTGGTACCACACAATATGAAAAAAGAGGAATTGCCTTAGAAGTTCCCGACTGGAATCCACAGGCCTGCCTGCAGTGCAACCGCTGCTCTTTTGTGTGTCCTCATGGGGTTTTGCGTCCACAATTACTGACAGAGGAGGAAAGGGAGAATGCCCCGGAGAAAGTACGAAACCAGGCCGGTCCTGCTAAGGGGTATCAAAGCCAGTATTTTTATATGGGATTTTCTCCCCTGGATTGCACAGGCTGCGGAAATTGTATCAATGTATGCCCTGCGGGAAATTCTGCTTTGCAGATGATTCCTCTGGAACAGAGAACGGCGGAAGAGGAAGAGAGCTGGGATTGGATTTCAAAACGGCCCTTGCAGAAAATCGTAGAGAAGAACGGCTGCAGTGTGAAGGGAAGCCAGTTTTTGCCGGCTTACTTTGAATTTTCAGGGGCCTGTGCGGGATGCGGAGAGACCCCCTATGCCAGGCTGATTACACAGCTTTTCGGGGACAGAATGATGATTTCCAACTCTGCGGGATGTGCAACCGTATGGGGAGGAAGTGCACCTGCAGTACCTTACCGGAAAGACAGAGAGGGACATGGACCTGCCTGGGGCTTCTCTCTTTTTGAGGATAATGCGGAATATGGGTTAGGCATGTATCTGGGATACCAGGCTATTAGGGCGGAAGTTAAAGACCAGGTGGAAGAAATTTTATCCGGGCTTTCGGCTTCTGACAGCGAGGATAAAGAACTGGAAAGAACTATCAGGCAGTGGCTGGAAGGATTCACGGATTCCAAGGATACAAGAAAACGTGGAGAAGCGTTGAAAAAGGAGCTGGAGAAAAACCAGGAGATAAAAGGAGCAAGGGAGGTTCTTCAGAGGGCAGACTATTTTATCAAACGTTCCAATTGGATATTCGGGGGAGATGGATGGGCCTATGATATTGGCTATGGAGGTTTAGACCATGTGCTGTCCACTGGTGCAGATATAAATGTAATGGTTTTTGATACAGAGGTTTATTCCAACACAGGAGGACAATCCTCTAAGTCAACGCCAAAGGCTGCCATAGCTAAATTTTCCGCTGGGGGAAAACAAAGAAAAAAGAAAGAATTAGGTATGATGGCGGCTCAGTATGGAGATGTATATGTGGCCCAGATTGCTATGGGGGCAGACCCGTTTCAGGCCATAAAAGCCATTCAGGAAGCGGAGAGCTATCCGGGACCGTCTTTAATCATAGGTTATGCACCTTGTATCAATCATGGAATTAAAGGCGGGATGGGGCGAACTCAGGAACAGCAGAAGAGAGCGGTAGAAGCCGGATATTGGAATTTGTACCGCTATGACCCCAGAAGAAAGCAAAGAGGAAAAAATCCTTTTATTCTGGATTCTAAGGCGCCCAAAGCCGGATTTAGGGATTTCCTTATGAGTGAGGTACGTTTTGTTTCGCTGACAAAACAAAATCCGGAACTGGCGGAAGAATTATTCGCCCAGGCAGAAGAGGAAGCCAGAGAACGTTATGAAAGATATAAAAAATTGAGCATGGAGAAACAGGGGGGAGAAAGTTGAAGCCAACCGGAATTTTAATCCATCCCTCAGACCAGGTCATAACCTTGACCGAGGGAGCCAAGGCAGGTGAAGCGGTTTGCTATACCATGGCCGGCAGTATACATAGCCAGAGGGCCAAAGAAGATATTCCTCAGTATCATAAAATGGCCATTCAGGAAATGAAGAAGGGACAGATGGTCCGCAAATATGGAGAAGAAATCGGCAGGACCACAGAGGACATTTTGCCGGGGGCGTGGGTTCATGTACATAATCTGCAAAGTGCCTGCATGATGCAGGATAAGGGATGCAGGGAGGAAAAGAGATGAAGATAAAGGGCTATCGAAGGCCGGACGGGAAGTTTGGCATCCGGAATCATGTGCTGATTCTGCCATGTTCGCTCTGTGCCAGTGAAACAGCAAGATTTGCAGCCCAGAAGACAGAGGGTGCTGTTTATGTAGCAAACCAGGGCGGCTGTTCTTTGAGCAGGCGGGACTTGAAAGTGACGCTGGAGACTTTGTCCGGGCTGGCGGCAAATCCCAATGTATACGGAACTGTTCTGGTGGGAAATGGGTGTGAAGTAGTGCAGGCTTCGTTATTGGCTGAAAGAATCAGAGAAAAAACCTGCAAACCATTGGAGGTATTAGTTCTAAGAGAAGAAGGAGGAAGTCTTAAAGCAGAGGAACATATCATAGAACTGGCAAAAGCCATGAGAAGGCAGGCGGATTTGCTTCCGCTACAGGAGGCGGATATTTCGGAGCTGGTGATGGGGACAGAATGTGGAGGTTCTGACCCTACCTCCGGACTGGCAGCTAATCCGGTGGTGGGAAAGTGCAGTGATTTATTGGTAAGCCATGGAGGAACAGTGATTTTGTCAGAAACTCCGGAAATGATTGGAGCTGAAAAAATCCTGGCAGCCCGCTGCGAAAAACAGGATGTAAGAGAAAAGCTTTTAAAAACCATCAAAGACTTTGAGGAAGATTTTCTCTGTGTAGGAGAGAATCCCAGAAACGGAAATCCTACGCCAGGCAATATTGCAGGAGGAATTACTACTTTGGAGGAAAAGTCTCTTGGCTGTGTACATAAAGCAGGGACTACGGTTATCCGGGAAGTAGTAGGGTATGGTGAACCTATTTCAGAAAAAGGGCTGGTGGTGATGGATACACCGGGGCAGGATGTAGCTTCTATTGTGGGAATGGCAGCTGCCGGAGCTCAGGTGGCAGTATTTACTACAGGGCACGGTACGCCTACGGGTTCCGGTCTTATCCCGGTAATTAAACTGACGGCAAACCAGGAGACGGCCAGGCTGATGGCGGATAACATAGATTATGACTGCAGCCCGGTTCTTACCCAGGGAAAAGAACTGGAAACCGCCGGAGAGGAATTATTTGAGATGGTACTGAGAGTGGCCCGGGGAGAAAAGCCAAAAGCAGAATTGCTGGGTTTTCAGGATGTTTCCATGGCCAGATACTGCAATTTTGCATAGAGAGGGGAGAAAGCAATGAGTTTAATGACGGCTCAGGAATATATAGAAAGCCTGGGAAAATTAAAGACAGTAGTATATCTGTTTGGGGAAAGGGTGGATAATTTCGTAGACCATCCTATTATTCGCCCATCTGTAAACTCTGTGGCCATGACTTATGCCTTGGCCCAGAATCCCCAATACAAAGAAATTATGACAACAGTATCTCATTTGACAGGGGAGAGAATCAATCGCTTTTGTCATATTCATCAGAGCAGGGAAGACCTGGTAAATAAAGTGAAAATGCAGAGGATATTGGGCCAGAAAACAGGGGCCTGTTTTCAGAGATGTGTGGGAATGGATGCTTTTAATGCAGTTTATTCTACAACCTATGAAACAGACCAGAAATATGGAACTGTTTATCACCGGCGTTTCTGCGATTATATGAGATATGTACAGGAAAAGGATTTAACGGTAGACGGCGCTATGACAGACCCTAAGGGGGACAGAAGCCTGTCGCCTGGCAGGCAGGAAGACCCGGATATGTATCTGCATATTGTAGAGAAGCGGAGAGATGGGATTGTCGTAACAGGGGCAAAGGCTCATCAGACCGGAGCGGTAAATTCTCACGAACAGCTTATCATGCCTACCATAGCCATGAAGGAAGAGGATAAAGCCTATGCAGTATGTTTTGCCGTACCTTCTGACGCCCAGGGAATTACCATGATTTACGGACGCCAGTCCTGTGATACAAGGAAATTAGAGGACAATGGATGCATGGACTGCGGCAATTGTAAATTTGGAGGGCAGGAAGCCCTGGTGGTGTTTGAAAATGTCTTCGTGCCTTGGGAGAGAGTCTTCTTATGTGAGGAGTATGAGTTTGCCGGAGTCTTGGTGGAGCGTTTTGCCGGTTACCACAGACAGAGCTATGGAGGCTGTAAGGCGGGAGTAGGAGATGTGCTGATTGGAGCAGCGGCTGTGGCGGCAGAGTATAACGGTGTGGAGAAAGCTTCTCACATTAAAGATAAACTCATTGAAATGATGCATTTGAATGAGACTTTGTATTGCTGCGGCATTGCCTGTTCGGCAGAAGGAAAAGCTACCCTGTCAGGGAATTATCAGATGAATACCCTTTTGGCTAATGTGTGCAAGCAGAATGTTACCAGATACCCTTATGAAATTGCAAGACTGGCAGAGGATATTGCCGGGGGTCTTATGGTGACTATGCCTTCAGAACAGGATTTTCATTCTCCGGAAGTGGGAGAATTGTGTAAAAAATATTTTAAGGGCAGCAGCACTGCGGATGTGATGGACCGTATGAAAATACTGCGTCTGATAGAAAGTATGACCCTGGGGGCAGGTGCTGTGGGATATCGTACCGAGTCTCTTCATGGTGCAGGAAGCCCTCAGGCCCAAAGGATTATGATTGGCAGGCAGGGAGGGCTGGAAGAGAAAAAGAAGCTGGCCCAGGCTATTGCGGGAATCCAGAGAGGACAAAAAGAGGATGAAAACAGATAGGAAAACACCAATGCTTAAACAGGATGGAGACAGAATTGTTCTTGCCGGCGCCTGCCGGACTCCTATAGGCGTTATGGGGGGAACCCTGAAAGCGGTGCCTGCAGCAGAACTGGGAGCGATTGTAATCCGGGAAGCTCTTCGCCGCAGCCATATACCGAAGGAGGAAGCGGACCAGGTGTATATGGGGTGTGTGATACAGGCAGGGCAGGGACAGAATGTGGCCCGCCAAGCCGCTGTAAAAGCAGGAATTCCGGTGGAGGTGCCTGCAGTTACAATGAATGTTGTATGCGGTTCCGGGCTGAACTGTGTAAATCAGGCAGCGGAAATGATAAAGGCAGGGGATGCAGAAATCGTTGTAGCGGGGGGCATGGAAAACATGACAATGTCCCCCTATGCTGTGACCCAGGGCAGGTATGGGTATCGTATGGGGGATGGAACCTTGGTGGATACCATGGTGAAAGACGCACTGACAGATGCCTTTTATCAATATCATATGGGAATTACTGCGGAAAATATTGCGGAAAAATGGAATATCACCAGGGAAGAGCAGGACAGATTTGCAGCCTGGAGTCAATCCAAGGCCGCAAGAGCCAGACAAGAGGGGCGATTTAAAGAAGAGATTGTTCCTGTCACAGTAGAAAGTAAAAAACAGACCATAGTTTTTGCTGAGGATGAAGGAATCCGGCCGGAAACTACGGCAGAAAGTATCGGAAGATTACGGCCTGCTTTTAAAGAAAACGGTACAGTTACAGCAGCTAATTCTTCCGGAATCAATGATGGGGCCGCTGCGGTTGTAGTGCTTAGTGAGCGAAAGGCCATAGAGCTTGGCGTGACGCCTATGGCTATATGGAAGGCAGGAGCTTTGGCCGGAGTGGAGCCGGCTGTTATGGGAATCGGACCTGTGGCGGCAGTCCGGAAGATAATGAAAAAGACAGGATACAAACTAGACGATTTCGACCTTGTAGAAGCCAATGAAGCCTTTGCAGCCCAGGCTTTAGCTGTATCAAAAGAATTGGAAATTCACAGCAGCAGATTGAATGTAAATGGAGGCGCTATAGCATTGGGGCATCCGGTAGGAGCATCAGGCTGCAGGATTTTAGTTACCCTTCTTTATGAAATGGAGAGAAGAAATGCCAGAAGAGGGCTTGCGGCTCTTTGCATTGGCGGGGGGATGGGGTGCGCCGCTGTGGTGGAAAGAGAAACATAGGATACAGAAGGTGAGCAAAAAATGGAATATGTATTATATGAGGAGCAAAAGAATATAGGGATTCTTACTCTTTCCCGGCAGGAGGCGCTGAATGCCCTGAACAGTCATATTTTGACAGAATTGGAAGCAGCTTTAGATGGTATAGATACCGGTAATATCCGCTGCCTTATTCTGACCGGACAGGGGAAGAAGGCCTTTGCAGCAGGAGCTGACATTGGAGAAATGTGCAGCCTGTCTCCCCAAGAGGCAGAAAAATTCGGAAAAAAAGGTAATGCTGTTTTCAGAAAGATAGAAAATTTTCCCATACCAGTGGTAGCTGCTGTAAACTGCTTTGCCTTAGGCGGAGGCTGTGAATTAGCTATGTGCTGCGACATACGCATCTGCTCAGAAAATGCTGTATTCGGCCAGCCGGAAGTAGGACTTGGCATCATTCCCGGTTTCGGGGGAACCCAGAGACTGCCACGTTTAGTAGGTCTTTCTGCAGCAAAACAGATGCTTTATACAGGGCAAAATATAGATGCAGAGGAGGCTTTGAGGATTGGCCTGGTCAGCATGGTGTGTCCGGCTGAACTGCTTATGGAAAAGGCTTTATATCTGGCGGATAAGATTTGTAAAAATGCTCCTATTGCAGTGAAAAATTGTAAGAAAGCAATAAATCAGGGAATAGAGTGTGAGATAGACCAGGGAGTAGCTGTAGAATCCAGATTATTCGGAAGCTGTTTTGCAAGTCAGGACCAAAAAGAGGGTATGACAGCCTTTTTAGAAAAAAGAAAGACGAAAAATTTCAGGAACAAATAGGAGGGAAAGGGTGTATGAAAGTTGGGGTTATGGGCGCCGGAACTATGGGGACAGGGATTGCCCAGGTGTTTGCCCAGAGCGGAACTCATAAGGTGCTGCTATGTGATTTAAATTTGGAATTAGCCCGGAAAGGGAAAGATAAAATTGCCCGGAATCTGAAGGACAGAGTAGAAAAGGGAAAGATAAAGAGAGAAGAAGCCATGGAAATTCTTTCTGCTATTTCAGTAGGGGTGGCAGAAGACTGTACAGACTGTAATCTCGTTATTGAGGCCGCAGTAGAAAATATGGAAATCAAGCGCAGTACCTTCCAAAAACTGCAGAGTATTTGTCCCGGGGATTGTATCTTTGCCACCAATACCTCTTCCCTATCGGTAACGGAAATTGGCGCCGGAATTAACAGGACGGTTGTAGGCCTGCATTTTTTCAATCCGGCGCCGGTTATGAAGCTAGTGGAAATTATTCCGGCTTTAGATACTCCTTCCCAGACCATAGCAGAGCTTAAAAAAATAGTGGAGACCATAGGAAAGGTTCCGGTTCAAATAGAAGAATCTCCCGGCTTTGCAGTAAACAGAATCTTGATTCCTATGATAAATGAGGCTGTGGGTATCTTAGCAGAAGGGGCTGCGAAAGCGGAGGACATTGATACAGCCATGAAATTAGGGGCCAATCATCCCATGGGACCTTTAGAATTGGGGGATTTGATTGGACTGGATATTGTTTTGGACATTATGGAAGTGCTTCAGAAAGAGACAGGAGATTCCAAATACCGTCCCCATCCCTATCTGAGAAAAATGGTAAGAGGGAAAAAATTAGGGAGGAAGACAGGGGAAGGGTTTTATATCTATGAAAAATAAGAGGATACTCTCTCTGCATGAGGGCGTGTGTTCTTGTGCAGAGAGGTAAGTATGTTTATGCAGAAATTTCCCAAGGATATAGAGGGAGAATTTCTGCATATTTTATATCAATTCTTTAATGAGTAAGTATGCTTATTTTGCACAAAGAAATAAGCTTATCCTTCCTTCTTTTCCTGCAAAAAGAAAAACTGCATAAAACTAAGATTCGAATTCTGGAAAACTTGCCTAAATTTTTGCTGGAAAACTAAAATAAATTGACAATCTTTCCTGTTTTATATATACTTAATTTGAATTAAAAAATAAGTTTATGGCCGTAAGCTTAATTCACTAAGGTTTTTTGGCAAAATCTATGGTAGGTTATTGAAAAATAGGAAAATCATGGGTATACTTATTTCGATATTAAAAATAAATAGGTGGTAAATATGGCTAAAAAATCTTTGAAAGATGTAAAATTAAATAATGTTGCTCAGGTAATGGGGTGTGTCATGGATTGGGAACCGGTTTCCAGAATCGAAATTTCTGAGAGAAGCGGTCTCGCTCCAAGTACAGTGAGCCAGGCAATTTCATTGCTGATGAAAAAAGGAGTGGTTGAGGAAACAAAAGAAGGAGAATCTACAGGGGGAAGAAAACCGATTTTACTGCGGATAAAGCCGGATTATGGGTGCGTGGTCACCCTGGCTGTGAAACGAGACGGTGTAACTGCCAGTGTGTATGATTTATGCGGACAGCTTCTGCAGACAAAGGAACTGGCCAGTAAGATGCTTGCCGGTAACCGGCTTCTGGATGTTCTCTGCAGATATGTAAAGAGTATCCAGAAGGGGGAAGAAGGTATTCCTGCCAGAATCACAGGGGTGGGGCTGCTTTGCCAGGATGATATTCCGGAATATGATTTGATGACAGAGTTTACAACATCTTTGTCCTCAGACGTACTCCGTATGGAGACTGCATTGGCGGCCAGCTGTGATGTCCGGGTGAAAAAGGAGCTTTTAAACCGTTATAGTTTAGACTATTATTTAAGGACTGTGGATACAGAGTATAAGAATTATGCATACATAAATCTGGGAGAGAGGATTACAGCCAGCTTTGTTTTAAATAAGACCTTGGTGAAAAGCGCAGATGATACGGTTTTCGACATAAGCTCGGCTGTGCTTACAGGGAACTATGCGGGAGCAGAAAGCGGGGCTTCCAGAAGCATTATGCTGGCTCAGGAGCTTGCCCTGAAAAAGCTTTCCCCTGAGATATTATCAGAAAAGCTTTCGCAGGTAATTAAAAGTGCGCTGCTGTTTTTCCCTGTCCGTGATGTATTCATCGGAGGGCAGGCGGAACACTTAGATAAGATAGTGGAAATGGTGGCGCAGAGGTTTCCTTTAAACCCGGTTATCAGAAAGCTGGGAGCAGAAAGGAAAGATATTGGAGGGGTGTTTGCACATCAGATTTGGATGGAAAACTATAAATATCTGGTAGAGACCTTTTAAAAAGAAAGGGCATATATGTTTTCCTAAAGTATGAGGCAGACATCGGTATTGGCAAAAAACAATGAGAGGTGGACATATATGATACAAGGTATACTGATTTTACTGTTTATGTTGGTTGTAATGGGACTTATGGTTACCAGAAAAATGCCTACAGTGCTGGCACTTTTTGTCCTGGCAGTGGGAATCTGTGTGATTGGCGGCGTGCCGGTGATTGCCACAGATGCAGAGGGAAATGCCGCAGGCTTTTTACAGACTGTGATACAGGCGGGAGCCCTGAAATTAGGAGATGCCATTATGGTTGCTGTTTTTGCTGGATGGCTGGGCATGGTGATGGAAAAAACCAAAATCAGCGAAACCATGATAAAGAAAGGGGCAGAATTAGGGGGAGATAAGACTCTGATAGTTACCCTGGTACTGTTTGTTGTGGCCTCCCTGCTTTTCACTACGGTCAATGGACTGGGCACGGTAATCATGATAGGTACCATTGTGATTCCTATTTTGGTATCTGTAGGCGCAGACAAGTTTACTGCTACGGCTGTTATGCTGTTTGCCTACTGCGTGGGCAATAATGCAAACCTGTCTAACGTAAATTCCATAGCCGCAGTTATCGGAGCAGATTTTGACGATGTATTTAAAATCTTAGCCATCTGTGCAGTAGCTGCTTTTGTTTCCGGAGTTATTTTCTGTGTAATCAGATACCGGAAAACAGGAAAGAAATATGCTTTTTCCGCTCCGGTGGAAGCGGAGGAAGAAGAATTATACCAATTAAAAGGGGTGACGGGAGCCCTGGCCATGGTAACGCCTCTGATTCCGCTGGTCCTTGTTATTGGATTTAAGTTTCCTTTGATTTCTGCTTTTATGGTTTCAATTATATGGGCCTGTGTATTTACCAGTATCAAGGCAGGATGGAAAAGAACCATGAATATGCTGACCAAAACACTGTTTGACGGATTTTCGGCTACGGCTCCATCGGCTACCCTGATGATTGGAATCGGTATGCTGCTGCTGGCCATTAACCAGCCTTCAGTTACAGAATCTCTGTCTCCTTTGATGCGGGTGATTACACCCAGTTCAACCTTAACCTTTGTGTTATTCTTTGCTGTTTTGGCGCCTCTTTGCCTGTACAGGGGGCCTCTGAACCTGTGGGGATTAGGCGCAGGGATTGCTGCTTTAATGGTAAGCTTAAATGTACTTCCTATTAACGTGATAATGGGCGGCTTCTGTGCGGTCTCTACCATGCAGCTTCTTTGCTGTCCCACCAATACGCATAACGTGTGGGTATGCAGCTATACGGGAGAGGAAGTAACTTCTGTGACAAAAAGGCTTTTACCCTGGATATGGCCTGTTGTGATTTTGGGTATTCTTGTTACAGTGGTTCTTTATATGTAAATCCAGCGGATGACAGAATAGAAAAGGCAGGAAAGTATGATGAAGGTTAGAATAGGTATAGACGTAGGCGGAACTTTTACTGATGCAGCCTTGATTGATAATGATACCTTTGAGCTAATCAGTACGGCAAAGGTTCCCACTACACATAAGGCAAAAACCGGAGTTGCAGAAGGTATTATCCAGGTTTTACAGGATATTATGGAAAAAAATTCTGTAAAGCCGGAGGATGTGGTTTTTATTTCCCACGGCACCACCCAGGCCACCAACGCCCTTTTGGAAGGGGATGTGGTGAAGGTAGGTATCCTTACCATGGGAAAAGGACTGGAAGGCACAAAGTCCAAAAGCGACACCACTATGGGGGATATTCCTCTGACAGAAACAAAAGCTCTTCATTCAGAAAATGCTTTTGTAGAAACAGATACAAAATCTTTTGAAGAAGATATCAAAAAACAGATAGAAGTATTAGCAGAAAAAGAGTGCAAGGCAATTGTAGGAGCAGAGGCTTTTAGTGTAGACCATCCGGAAAATGAAGGAAAAGTGTTGGAATTATGCGGGAAGGCCGGGATAGCGGCCACTGCTACCAATGAAATTTCCAAGCTGTACGGACTGAAGGTCCGGACAAGGACAGCGGTTGTCAATGCCAGCATTATGCCCAAGATGTTAGAGGCCGCAAATATGACAGAGAAGAGTATTAAGAAAGCGGGAATCAAAACTCCTTTGATGGTCATGCGGTGCGACGGAGGTGTTATGACGGTTGACGAGGTGAGGAAAAGGCCTATATTGACCATTCTTTCCGGGCCGGCAGCAGGTGTAGCCGGAGCCTTGATGTATGAGAAGCTTACCAACGGCATCTTTTTGGAGGTAGGGGGAACCAGCACGGATATTTCCTGTGTAAAGGATGGAAAGGTAATGGTGAAATACGCCGAGGTAGGCGGACATAAAACCTACCTTACGTCTCTGGATGTGCGTACGGTGGGAATCGGCGGCGGCAGTATGATAAGACTGGAAAAAGGAAAGCTGTCAGATGTAGGCCCCAGAAGTGTACATATAGCCGGACTGGACTATGAAGTATATACGGAGGACTCCCAGATAGAGGAGCCGGTGCTTACGACAATCCGGCCTATGCCCAATGACCCGGAATATGCATGTGTGAAATGCAAAAACGGCAGGGTGTTTGCCCTGTCTCTGGCGGGAGCTGCCAATGTGGCAGGATATGTAAAAGAAGAGGATTATGCCTACGGAAATAAAACGGCTGCAGTAAAAGCCTGGAAAGCTCTGGCAGATACTATGGGCATGACTCCGGAGGAGGCGGCAAAGGAAGCTCTGCGGCTGTCTGCGGCAAAGAATGCCAAGGTTGTCCAGTCTCTGCTGGAGGATTACGGCATGGATAAAAGAAACACTGTGTTAGTAGGCGGAGGCGGCGGTGCTGCGGCAGTGGTTCCTCATTTGGCGGAAACTATGGAGGTAAAATGCAAGAACGCTAAGAATGGTTCTGTTATATCAACTATAGGTGTGGCCTTGGCTATGATTCGTGATACTGTAGAGAGAACCATTGCCAATCCTACAGAAAAGGATATACTGGCTGTCCGCAGAGAGGCAGAGGAAAGGGCTGTGAAATCGGGAGCTGCTCCGGAAACCGTGGAGGTTTCCGTGGAAGTGGATACCACGAAAAATATGGTCCGGGCCATAGCTATAGGCACCACGGAGCTTCGCTCCAAGGATTTGACGAAACGAAAGCTTACCCAGGAAGAAATCAAAAAGAAAGTAGCAGAAAACTGGGGGGTTTCTGAAGAAATTCTTTATACGGCGGCAGAAAACGGTATGATGTATGCCATGCAGTATAAGCTGGAAAAGAAACGTTTCTTCGGTCTTTCCAGGAAGATAACCAAGCCCACCTCTGTGGTGGATGAAGAAGGGGTTATCCGTCTGCAGAAGCAGGACGGAAAAATCCACAGGTGTACCGGAGACGGATGGGAAAAGGCTCTGAGCAGGGCTGTAGAGGAAATGACAGAGTATAATGACGGGGGCAAAACCCTGCCCAATACCTACATTATTTACGGGAAAAGAATCATTGACCTGTCCGGTATGATTGACGAGGAGCATTTAAAATCTTTGGCAAAGGTAGAGCTGTCTTTGGCCAGACCAGAGGATAAATTATTTATCTTGTGTTCTGCAAGAACAGATTGAGAGATGTAATTGAGGGATGTTTATGAATAGATTTCCGTTTCCTGACAGAGAGAACAGCATGCAGGAGCTGCTTTCTGATTATGTATTTCCAAAAATAGAAAAAGATAAAATACAGGAAATGTTTGATACGGCCTGGTCTATAGGAGAACAAGCGGCAGATGCATTTATCGGCCAATGGGGGCAGGAGAACCGAGTGTCGATGAGAGAGGTTCTGCAGCGCAGCGGGGTGAAAATCATAGAGAAAGATATAGACTATGTGGTAGGAAAGAGAAGGTATTTCTGTGAGTTTTTTTCCGGAACAAATGTTTTGAAAATATATAAAAAATCAGTGGATAAATGGCGGCTGGAAAACGGTTTTTCTTCCTATGAAGAGGGCCTTGAGGTTCTTTTATTTCATGAATACTTCCACTACTTGGAGTGGAACAGTCTGGGAATGACTTCACGAAAGTTTCAGGTTCCGATTTTAAAGATAGGAAAATGGAAAATCGGAAAAACGGGAATCCCCTCCCTCAGCGAAATAGGGGCAAATGCTTTTGCTAATAAATGCTTCCTGCAGTTTATGCAGCCGGGTGTTTAAAGTAAAAAAGGAGAATGGTATGGAGTACAGAAAAAATATAGACAGAATTCTGCGTACCCAGGTTCTGGTAATCGGCGGAGGAGCCGCCGGATTTGGGGCGGCCGTGGCTTCGGCCAGAAACGGTGCGGACACCTTATTGATTGAGAAATCAGAAATGCTGGGCGGAATGGCCACTGCCGGCTTAGTGGGGCCTTTTATGACTTGCTATGACGATGACGGCCAGGAGCAGATTGTAAAAGGAATTTTTGATGAATTGTGCCGGAGAACAGAGGAAAAGCAGGGAGCCATTCATCCCTCTAAGGTGGAGGGAATGACTACTTACAGTTCTTATTACATCAGAAGCCACCGGCATGTGACCCCCTTCCTTTCTGAAATCCTGGAGATTGTCATGGAGGACATGGTAAAAGAGGCAGGGGTAAAGCTTTTATACAATGTTCAGCTCTGCGATGTGATGACAGAAGAAGGCAGGATTACAGGAGTGCTGGTCTCTATGAAGGAAGGGCTTGCCGTAATCCAGGCGGATACATATATTGACTGCACAGGCGATGCTGACGTGGCTTATTATGCAGGAGAAGAATGTGTAATGGGCGATGAAAGGGACAACGTGATGCAGCCGGCTTCTCTTTTCTTTGAAGTGGGAAATATAAACAGAGATAAGTTTGTAGGCGCCTTGGAGGAGAAGAAGAAAGAAGGCAGATTGGGAATTCCGGGGGAAAACTGCTGGTCCTGGTATATTCAGGAGGCCAGGGAAAATGGTGACTGGACCATTGACCGGAAGGAAATCGGAAACTATGAACAGCCTGTGGAAGGCCGTTGGAAAATAAACACAACACGAATGGCTCATATAGACGCCACCAACACAGAAGATATTACCAACGGAATTATGGAGGGAAGAAAACAGGTACAGCAGATTCTGGCTTTTATGAAAAAATATGTGCCGGGCTGTGAAAAGATTCAGCTTCTGCAGGTGGCTTCCACTCTGGGGGTAAGAGAGACAAGACATATTAAGGGACGCTATAAATTGACGGCACAAGATATACTGGAAAGAAAGCATTTTGAAGACGCCATATGTACCTTTGCTTACGCCATTGATATTCATAACTCAGAAGGCGGGGGAGCTACCTTCAAAGAGGTAAATAAGTATTACACCATCCCCTTCCGGTGTCTGGTGCCGGCGGATATTAAAAATCTGCTGGTAGCCGGCCGGTGTATCAGCGGCACCTCTGAAGCGGCAGCCAGCTATCGTGTAATACCTTGCTGCATTGCAACAGGACAGGCAGCAGGCACTGCGGCAGCTATGGCCCTCCAGGAAGGCTGCATGGCGGGAGATGTAAATACAGAAAATTTAGTGCAGAGACTGAAAGAGCAGGATGTGGTGATTAAAGAGTAGGCGTGGTTTAAAAAATTATATTTAAAATATGGGGCTGCAGCATCAAGCATATATTTAGAAGTATTTATACTTTATATGAAACTTTGTCCAGGATAGCTTTGAGACTTTAGGTTTAAAGCTGCATAGACAGACCAATAAAATGTATAAATATTCTTGAATTTTGCTTAATGCTGCAGCCCCGTTTGTTTGCGGCTCTAAATTAGTGTACTAATTGCTGCTGCTGGGGAAAAAGGGTCGTAGTACAGCGGCTACATTGGAAATTGGCATGGTCTGCAGCCATATGTGTCCTGGTCCGGTGATGACAGTATTGAATAATCCTTCGCCGCCAAACAAGGCATTTTTTACTCCAGGAACGCTGCGGATTTCCATCTGGCATGAGGCGCTCATGGCAGCCAGGTATCCGGTGTCAATGACTATTTGCTGGCCGGGAGATAATTCATATTCTACAACGTGGCCGTCAAATTCTGCAAAGGCAGTGCCGAAGCCGGAAAGCTTCTGCAGGATAAAACCTTCGCCGCCAAAGAGGCCGGAAGACAGTTTCTTGTGAAAATGAACAGACAGGTCAACGCCGGCTTCTGAGGCCAGAAAAGCACTTTTCTGGAATATGTATTCATTTCCCGGGCTAATCTGGAAGGCCTTAATAGAGCCGGGGAAGCTGGAAGCAAAAGCAATCATGCCGGGGCCTCCTTTTGCGGTGTAAATGTTCTGGAACATAGAATCCCCGGAGAAAAGTCTGCCGAAGGCTTTTCCTATACCTCCGTTTGTGGTAGTTTCCATAGACATATTGGGAGACATCCATGACATGGAGCCTTTTTCTGTAATCATTTTCTCCTCTGCATCCAATTCACAGATAACGACGGGCAGCGTATCGCCCTGGATAGTGTACTTCATATAAAACCTCCTTTGACTGCGGGAAAATCCCCTTTGTTGTTATAACTTGATTATAACCGAGAAAGGCGGGGGAGAAAAGAGAATTTGAAAGAATTTTGTTATTCTCTTCCCGGTTTATAAGCCCCTATTTTATCAATTCATACCCCAGATAATCCAGAAACAGTTCCGCATACATAGCGTTGGCCCAGGAAAACCATTCTCTGGTGTAGAGGCTGTCGTCATCGCAGAAGAAGCTTTCGTGTATTATGCTTTTTCCGCCGGTGGTTGCGGCTATTTGCTCCAAAGCCTCCAGCTTTTCTTCTTTGGCAGAGGCAATCAGGCCCCGGACAGCCATGGCCAGAGGCCACACATAACCGAACCGTGTGTGGGGACTGCCTATGCCGGCTGCTTTTTTTCCTTTGTAATAGTAAGGATTTCCCTCACTTAATACAAAGCGCTTAGTATTTTCGGCTGTTTCCGGATCTTTACAGTAGCCGAAATATTCCATGGACAGCAGTCCGGGAATACCGGCATCATCCATCAGGTTATACATGCCCCAGCCGTCTGTCTCATAGGCATAAATCAGGCCGAATTCTTTTGTGAGAGCCTTGCCGTAAGTCTCGATACCATCCTCTACAGATTCCTTTAGCTCCAGTGCCCTTTGGGATAAGGCTGGATTATGGAAAATCTCTTTTTCTATCTGAGCCAGGTAACCAAGGGCGACAGCGGCGAACATGTTAGCAGGTATCAGGTATCCGTAGGTGCAGGCGTCGTCGCTGGGGCGGAAGCCGGACCAGATAAGACCTGTGCCGGACCTGCACAGAGAACCCTTTCCCTCCCGGGAAAGAGTCTCTGTGGGATAGGTATTTTTTCTGATAAAGCGATAGGAGGAATTTTCCTCATGGGCCTGTTCTCTCTGGAATACATCTAAGATTATTTCAGCTCCCTTTTGAAATTGAGAGTCGAACTGAGCGGTACATCCTGTGTTTTTCCATAAGAGGTAAGCTAGCTGGATGGGATAACACAGGGAATCCAGCTCGAATTTTCGCTCCCAAAGCCAGGGGTCAGGGTTTAAATCTTCTTTTTCATAGCAGGCGCCGCTGGGAGTCAGGTTAAAGGCATTGGCATAAGGGTCAATGCTGATATAGAAAAACTGTCTTTTGATTACACCGCAGATAAGCTGCCGGATTTCCGGGTGCTCTTTTGCACAGTAGAGGTAAGGGCGCATTTGGGCGGCAGAATCCCTGAGCCACATGGCGGGAATATCTCCGGTGACAAGATATACGCTGCCGTCTTCCAGAGAGGTGGCTGCCGCATCCAGAGTATCTTTGTAACAATTTTCAAATATCTGATAAAGATAGGGCAGATTCTGGCTGCGGTCCTTTACCTGTTCTAAAAAGCTTTCTATGATAGGTGAATATGTTTGGGGCATGTGTTATTTCCTTTCTTTTCAGGATAATTCCTTTAGCTGTTTTCGATAAAATTTCAGCAGATGCTGCATATGGGCTGTGCTTTTGCTGAAGCCTCCCCGGCGGTTCCGGGCCATCCAGAGCTCATAATGGATACGGAGCAATTTGTCAAGCTGTGCGAACAGGCTCTGCAAATCCTCTTTCAATACTTCCTTATCTTCCCGGTGGAAGGTGAGAGAATGATACAGCATGGAGCCGTGGCGTATCATGCGGATGCTGTTTTTCATTTCTTCCAGAATGAGAGGGCCTTCCAGGCAGCCCAGCTTCAGGGAAGAAATGCGTTCCTCTATTTTATCCAGATAAGCCTGAAGTCCTTGGTAATCCAGGCGGATGACAGGTTCCTTGTAGGGAATGTGGTTGGTTTTGGCGATATTGGCGGATAAAGTAAGAAGACGCTGCACCTTATTATCGAATTCTTCCAGGGTATCAAAGGTGTATTTGCTGGACATTACCGCAAAGCTCAGGGTAGTGTTGTACAGCGGAGCGTGTTCATAATGATAATAATTGCCTAAATCATAAGCTGTTTTATAGGCCTGCCGGGTTTCGTCCATGTAGATGAAGCGGTTGCAGAACCAGGCGGCATTGTCCTGGGAAGCCTGACTTCCGCTCCAGGCGTAGAGACCTGCCAGGGCGAAGGCAGGATAACTGGAAGAAATATACTGCCAGTGGCCTAAGTCGCCCCAATCTGTCAGCAGGATGCCTTTGCCCCCGTAACGGCAGGCACAGGAGACAGCGTCCTTTATGTTTTCCAACATGTTGTCAGAACGCCCGGTAAGGGCACCCCAGCTGCTGCTGCCCGGACAGAGGCAGTAATCCAGGCCTGTGCTTTGCATAAGCTTTGCATGGGTTTCGAATCGGGCCTCTCCTTCATATATCCAGTCCAGAAGCATAATATCCTTGGGAAGGGCGGACACGCTGTCCGGATTTTCCAGAACCTGGTCGCCCCACATCATCATTTTCAGCCCCTTTTTGCGGCAGTAATCATTGATTTTCCAGACATAGTCCAGGTACAGACGGGAAGAGCCCTGGCTCTGTGCCTCTTCTTTATTTTTCCCTTTACCCAGCTCAAAAGGTTCGTCCATATTTACATTTACATAGGAGGAGGAGAAGTTTTCCAACAAATCATCCAGCATTTGGGTGACAAAGGCAAGGCTTTCCGGGTCTTTGGGGTCCAGAGTCATAGGCGGCCGCCAGTAAATATTTTCAAAAATAAAGCCGTCCTCACATTCCGCCAGATGATTCAGCTGAGGTGCTGCCAGCCACTGGTCCATATGGCCAAGGACATTCTGGTTTGGAACCAGGTCAATGAAACGGCTTTTGGCATAAGCATCCAGGGCCCGGAATTCCTCCGGTGTCACCGGGGTATCATCTGTGAAAAGATAGGGATAATTGCTGTAAGCATAGCAGTAACCCTCCTGATAAAATTCCACATGGTTAATGCGCATAAGAGCAAATTTATCCAGAAGAGCATACATGGTTTCCATAGAAGGGATTTTGTTTCTTCCAATATCCACCATAATGCCTCTCAGCTCCAAAGCCGGGAAATCAGTAATTTCCGCAAAAGGAAGCCGGGGGAAGCACTGATGGGAAAGCTGCTTCAGGGCTCCTATAGCGTAGAACAGACCGGCTGCGCCGGCAGTGCAGATGCGAATTCCTTCCGAAGACACCGAAAGCTCATAACCTTCACGGTGCATGTCCTGTTCTTCTACGGTAATAAAGATAGAGCCTTCGGAAGCTTCAGGAGCAGAACAGCATAAGAATTCCAGGTCCTTCTCCGGAAAATAGCCAGCTGCTTTACATTCTTCTTGGATAGAAGGAGCCGTCTGCAGATGAAAACTGCCGGCAGGAGGAAGATAGCCTTCCGGGAAAGACTGCTTTACAGGCTGGGGATACAAATGATACATAGAAATACCTCCTTACAATAAGTTTGAAATAGATAATAAATCTAACTAAAAATCATAACTACATCATAGCATAGCATCGGGCTTCCGTCAAAAGGGATTTTCTGGCCGCATCAAGGAAAATTTAGAGAAAAAAGACAAGAAAAAAAGGATTGACCGGGTACAGTAAACAGAATACAATGTAAGGAAATCATACAAAAAGTATGAAGTTATAGGAGGTAGATATGGGGAAAATTATTTTTCTGCCGCTGGATGAGCGGCCTTGTAACTATGTGTATCCTATGTATATAGGGAAAATCAGCGGCATGGATGTGGAAATGGTTCCCAAAAGCCTGATGGGTAATTTCAAAAAAGCGGCAGATGTGGACGGTATTTGGGAATGGACCAGAGAAAAGGCGGAAAACGGAGATATTTTGATAGTATCCATGGACTTATTTCTGTATGGAGGAATTGTGCCTTCCCGGCTTCATCAGCTCTCTTCCCAGATATGCGGGCAGCGGCTGGAACGGCTCAGGAGCCTGAAAAAAGAGAAGCCGGATTTAACAATTTATGCTTTTCAGCTTATTACCAGAGCTCCGGCCAGAGACGGAAGCGGGGAAGAACCGGATTATTATGAGGATTACGGATACAGAATTTACCGGTACGGAGTTCTTCTGGATAAAGAAAGACTGAACATGATAACAGAGGAGGAAGCCAGAGAAAAGGAGCAAATAGAAGGAGAGGTTCCTTTGGAGATAAGGGAGGACTTTTTAAGAAGGCGGGCCATAAACTATGAGAATAACAAACGTACCATTGATTTGGCGGCAGAGGGGATTATTGATTTTCTTATCATTCCCCAGGATGACTGCAGGGCTTATGGCTATGCGCCTTCGGAACGGAGAGGCTTGGCGGCTTATGCTGCGGAAAAATCTATGTTTTCCAAGATTTATTTTTATCCGGGAGCGGATGAGGTGGGCTGTACGCTCTTGGCCAGGGCCATAAACCGGGCAGCAGGGAAGGCTCCCCGGATTTATCCGGATTACTCTTCTCTCAGAGGAAAATATCAAATTCCCTCCTATGAGGACAGGAGCATCGGAGAGACTGTACAGTATCAGCTTCTGGCAGCGGGCTGCCGGATAGCGGAAACTTCCAGGGAGGCAGATGGGATTTTGCTGGTCCATCCCCCTACGGAATTCAGCCTTCGTCTGGAAAAGGAATTGATTACCGATGACATTTATATGGAGAGTGAGCGAAACCTGCAGGCCTTCACAGAAAGGATAAAAGAATATCTGGAGAGAGGACAGCTCTGCGGGATAGCAGATTGTGCCATACCAAATACAGCAGACAGGGCGCTGATGCAGTTTCTGTATGAGCAGGGACTGCTGGAACGGATTGGAGCCTATGGAGGCTGGAATACATCCTCCAATACTTTAGGCACAGTAATTGCCCACTTGACAGCCCTTTTACATGCAGAGAAAGACCAGGGGAAAAACTGGGCGGAAGAATTCCGGTTTTTCCGTTATCTGGAGGACTGGGGATATATGGCTGAGGTGAGACGAAAGGTATCGGACATGCTTCCTGAGTTGGGGGAAGGGGTTCATGTTCTGAATCTGGGAGATAAGACAGAGAAAGTGAAGGAACTGATAGAAAAGAGGCTTAAAAGCTTTCAGGAAAACTATTTTAAAACGGCTCCCTGGGATTTTGAAATTGGAATCCCCTGGAACCGGATGTTTGAAATTGAAATAAAACTAAAACCAAAAAAGACTTGTTAAAGAAAATTTAGGCGGCGAGTGTGATGCGGTATATCTGAATAAATACGGATATAAACAGCATGCCCGCCGTCAAATTTTTGATTTGGGCTATTCTTTTGAGGTACGGCTGATTTCCAGGTAATTATAAAAAGTAAATTTGCTGATGCCCAGTAATTCACAAATATGTTCCCCTGATTTGGTAATCAAGAATGCCCCTTTTTGATCCAGATAGCGGATAAAGCTGATTTTTTCCTCTTTATTCATATCAGATACCGGCTTGCCCACTTGCTTTTGCGCTTCAGAAATCAGGTGTTTCAGCAAGGAGTTTACGTCTGAAGCGAAAACCTCTTCATCCTGGGCAGGAGAAAAATGATTGAATTGGCGAAGAAAGCCTTCAAATTGCAGTGTTTCGGTAATGTCATAATTTATGCAGATGGAGCCGATAATCTTTCCCTCGTCATCCCTGAGATAAATAGAAGAAGAGCGGAGAATCTTACCATCGCTGAGCGTGGTGACATAGTTATAACGGTCGCCGTCCACTACGGACCCGCGTAGAACCTCCAGTCCCAGATTACTGCCGCAGCCTCCGATTTTCCGGTTGGTAATATGGCCGTTGCGGATGTCCACAATGGTACTGTTATAGTCGTTTGTCAGGTCGTGAAGAACAACCTCGCATTTGGCGCCGAAATGATTGGAAATCAAAGTCAGAATCTGCTGGAGCAAGGGCATTTCATCCTGAATAGATTTCATAAATAAACCTCCTTGTTCTTTGGTAACAATCCAAATTATAGCATTGGGTTTTCTATAAAACAATACGAAATAATAAGAAAAATAAGCATTTCAAAATCCTGGCAGGTAGGGTATTACAAAGTTCGGCAGCTTTCTTCTGCTGCAAACCTGGGAATGAGCCGGTGGGGGTCTTCCTGAGGTTTATTTTCTATATATTGGAATAAGCAGTCTGCCAGCAGTTTTCCGGCCTGTTCCGGGTCTCTTTCTACTCCGGTCATCCGGGGGATGGAGTAGTTTCCGCCGGAGAAACGGTCGCAGCTTACTATGGAAAAATCGTCAGGTACTCGGTAACCTCTGTCGGCAAAAGCCCGCAGGGCTCCCAGCGCTACATTGTCATTGGCGGCAATCACCGCAGTAAAAGCCTGTGTTTTATCCATCAGGCTTATTGCAGCCTGGTATCCGTCTTCAGCATAATAGTCAGTCAAGACAACGTAATCCGGATTTGCGGGTAAACCATAGTTTTTCAGCAAGCTTTGGTAGGTCTGGAGTCTGGTTTCCGTAATGCGCACCCCGGTATTTCCGCCAATAAAGGCGATTTCCCTGTGTCCCATAGAATACAGATAATGAAAAAGCAGGGATACGCCTTCTCCTGTTTCCATATCTATAAATCTGCAGGAACAGTTTGGAACCGGGCTGCCCATGACGACTACAGGCAGATATTCACCCAGATTCCGCAGAGCGTTGATATAAGAGTCTGAGGGTGAAATAAGGTCAATCTGACCGCCCAAAATCAGAGCTCCATCCACCCGATGCTGAATCAGTCTTCGGAAATAGTCTTCCTCTGTACAGCTGGGACCGTCTTTTTGAAAAGAGGTATTGTAAAGAAGCAGAGAATAGCCCTTAGGGGCAGCTTCTTTCTGGATTTCCAAAAACAGGGAATAAAAATATGGATTGGATATATCCGGAACAACAATACCTAAAGTCATGGTACGGCCTGAAATCAGACTCCGGGCATGAGTATTGGGAGAAAAATTATATTTTTGGATAACTGCTTCAATTTGTCTCCGTTTTTTCTCAGAGACAGATACCGTGCCATTTAGATAACGGGACACGGTGGCCATAGAGACATTGCTTTCTTTTGCAATCTGCTTAATTGTTATATTTGCTTTCATAGAATCACCCTGGAAAAAATTGTGACAATAGTGATTATAGCACGAAAAAATCAATCAGGCAATGAAAACGGTTGCAAAAAAAAGTTATTTAATATATTAAAAATAATAAAAAAAGTAAGAAAATTGCCAATTTACACCATTGACATATTAAAAAAAGTATGATAATGTCAATTTATGAAAACGTTTTCAAAGTACGAAAATATCCCATTTTTGGCAGAAAGGAGAAAAGCTTAGAAGAAAGCAGACAAAGGTGAAGACATGGATACATACATTGGATTGGATTATGGCGGCACCAAGCTTCTTATTGGAGAGGCAGACGGACAAGGAAGGCTGCTGGCCTCCCGCAGATATGATACGGGAAAGAAAAGTCAGGGGGAAGCGGCCGCTTATTTGGCAGAGTGTCTGAAGGATTATGTGAAGAAGGATGGCTTTCAGGGAAGGCCTGTGGGTGCAGGCATAGGGATTGTCGGCGTCAGTGACAGGGAAACAGGAATCTGGTGTTCTATGAACCATAGAGAAGGAGAAAATATTCCTCTGGCCGCTATGGTTTCCCAGATTTTGCAGGTACCCGCTTTTTTGGACAATGATGTCCGCAGCAGTACCACAGCAGAGCTGCTTTGGGGCGTGGGAAAATACAGCCGGAATTTTATCTACATTAGTGTGGGAACCGGACTGGCAGCAGGAATCGTATGTGAGGGCCGGATTCTGCGGGGAGCAAACCAAAACGCAGGAGAAATCGGTCACAGTCTGGTAAAAGCTTCCTCTGACAGGCAATGTGTCTGTGGAAAAACAGGATGTGCCGAATTATCCGCTTCAGGACTGGGTATGACGGAAAATATGAGGAGCCGGGGAGGCGGCTGTCTGCCGGCCTGGGAGATTTTAGAAAAAAGCCGACAGGGAGATTCTCTGTGCAGGGCAGTGAGAGAAGAGGCTGAGCTTGTACTTTCCCAGGTTATTGAAAATCTGGTGCGTACAGTGGACCCGGATACCGTGGTGCTGGGCGGTGGTATTATGCAGGATACAGCCTTTTATGAGGATGTGAAGAGCCGTCTTCATCCTGCCACCATGCGGGGGGTTACAGGAGGCGTAAGACTGTCTTCTCTTCATCCTGCAAAAGCAGGGGTGCTGGGAGCAGCGGCGGTGGCTAAACAAGGGATATTGGTTTGAGGAAAGGAGACATACAATGAAAATTCGGATAATGGAAAATGAAAGAAAATTTGATGAGGCGGCTGCCTGGACTATCATAGGACAAATGTTAAAGAAACCGGATTCCGTAATTGGCTTATCTACAGGGAAAACCACGGGAAACATGCATGCTATAGTGAGCCAGATTTATGAGCTTCATCCTTTTGATACTTCACAGGTGACTGTTTTTAATGTGGACGAACTGGCAGGGCTGCCCAGAAGCTACAAAGGAAGCTGTTATGCCATGATAAAAAGCCAGATTTGCCGGCCTCTTCACATTAAGGAGGAGAATTTTATCATGCCAAGGACCATGGGCATTGACTTTGAGCAGGAATGTCTTTGGTTTGAGGAAGAACTGAGGAAACGGGGCGGCGCAGACCTTCAGATGCTGGGAATCGGCTGGAACGGCCATATTGGAATTAACCAGCCGGGAACTCCCTTTGGAAGCAATACATGGGTCTCTCCCATGGATGAACGATTCGAGGCAAAGGTAAGAAGTGAAGTGGATGTACCGGAGGATTATCCCTTGGGAGGCATTACTTTGGGTATCAAAACTATCATGCAGACCAGAGAAATCGTACTGATAGCCAAAGGGGCAGAAAAAGCGGAAATCATAAAGCAAGCAGTTCAGGGACCGGTTACCGAAGACATACCTGCTTCTGTTCTTCAGCTTCATCCTAATTGCCAGGTGCTTCTGGACCGTGATGCAGCCCGGCTGCTGTCATAATCGGAACAGACAGGATTACGCTGTCAACCCAGGGAAAGGAAGTGCTCAAAGTATGAGAGAAGAATTTTACAAGGATTTGCTGGAAAGCGGGTGGATACACAAACCTCTTTCCCTGAAAAAAGAGGACAGCCTGGTGACAGAGCGGAAGGCAGGGCAGGCAGTCAGGAAGAAGAAAATATGGACCGGATTCGGAGATGGCTTTTTTCATTCCGAGGGACAGGGACAGTGCGGAATAAAAGAGATGGAAGGACAGACCTGTCTGGAAATGAGAGGGAAACTGCGCCTGGGATACTGGCCTCAGGGGATGCCCCAGGACGGTGACTGCGCTTATTATGGAGATTTAAAAGCTGTTCTGAAGAGGAGCCGGGAGGATTGGAGGGACTATAACCGTCTGTCTTTTCTGGTGTATCCGGATTTTGAGGCTATGCATACCATAAGCCTGTCTGCCTGGGTAAAAAACCAGGGAAAGGAGAAGGCGCCGGATTCCTATAATAGGACAGGCCAGCATATGATGAGTCTGGAAAACAGGAAGTGGAATCATTGTATCTGGGAATTTTCTTCTATGGGCAGGGATTGTATCACAGAATTAGAATTTCGGTACCGGCTCAGCGGAAGTGACACAGGGATAGGTAAGGAAGCTGTTTTCTATATTAAAGAAATCTATCTGGAAAAAACAGAAAGGGAAGAAAAGTATAGGGGCTGGGACCTGGAAAAGGATAGCATTTGTTATGATACCTGCGGCTATCTGCCGGAGGAAGAGAAATTTGCGCTTACAGACAGGACAGAAGGGCGTTTTATTGTAGTAGATGCGGAACATGGCAAAAAGGTTCTGGAAAAGGAAATAGAGCCTTTATGCTGGAAAGGAAATAAGTTTGGAAAATTGGATTTCTCCGGACTGGGGGAAGGCAGCTACAGACTTTGTACAGAGGAACTTGAAAGTCAGGACTTTCAGGTGGGAAGAGACTGGCTGGAGGAAATTATATATAAAGGGCTGAACTTTATATTCTGTCAGCGCTGCGGGTATCCTGTGCCGGAAAAACATGGATGCTGCCACACGGACTGCTATGGGGAGTGCCGGGGCATGAAAATACCCTACTGGGGAGGCTGGCATGATGCCGGAGACATGTCTCAGCAGACGGTCCAGACAGCAGAAACCTGCGAATCCCTGTTTTTGACTGCAGCACGGGTAAAGGAAAACCATCCATTGTATGGAAGGCTTATGGAGGAAGCCTGCTGGGGACTGTCCTTTTTGTTCCGTACCAGAGCCGGTGACGGTGTGCGTGCTACCAGTCTGGGGCTGATACGGTGGACGGACGGAATCCAGGGAAACCAGGACGACGCAGGGAATGTGCGGGTGAACCGTCATGCTCTGGATAATTTTATCTGTGCCTGCGCCTTTGCCGGGGCTTCCCGGGTTTTGAAAGATTATGACCCGGAGACAGGCAGGGCGGCTCTTACGGCAGCCAGGGAAGACTATGGCTTTGCCATGGAACAGTATAAAAAATACGGTTTCGAATTACCGGTGATGTGGGAGCATACCTATGGAAGCAGTGATGCTTTGTGCCGGGCCATAATCAGTAAATGCGCTGCTATGCTGTTTCTGGAAACAGGGGAGGAATGTTATAAGAAGGATGCTGCCTTTTGGGGCAGGGAGCTTTTGAAATGTCAGGAAACCCAGGGAAAGATAAAGGGATTTTTCTACAGGGACGAGACCCATACCCATATCCAGCACTTTAACCATCAGGCCAGAGAGCAATACTTTGCCCAGTGCCTTGTGCTGAACTGCCGGATTTTCCGGGGAGAGAAGGAGGGGGAGATTTTTCACCGGGCTTTGGAAATCTATGGCTCTTATCTGGAATTTCTCATGGAAAAGTCTTCTCCATACGGTATGATGCCCAGCGGTCTCTATAGAGAGGATGAGGCCCGGCATAAGGAAATCTTTCAGAGAATGCACCTTCTTGTTCCCTATGAGGCATGCAGAGAGGATTATATATGCCAGGTAAGACAGGGGGAAAAACTGGAGGAAGACCTGTTTCTCCGGCAATTTCCCGTGTGGTTTTCTTTCCGGGGAAATACTAATGTACAGCTTTCTATGGGGGATGCGGCCCTGACAGCGGGAAGATACCTGGGAAACGAAATACTGATACAGGCCGGAGCAGAGCAGATACATTGGGTCAACGGCAGAAATCCCTTTCGCCAGTCGCTGATGGTGGGGAGCGGAAAAAGATATGATTGTCTGTACGGGGTGTTTCCGGGGGATTGTGCAGGACAGCTTCCTGTAGGAATTCAAACTAAAAAAAATGAAGATATACCCTTCTGGCCGGCAGGGAATCAGGCTACTCACAGAGAGGTTTGGACAAGCTGCACGACAAAAATGATGGATATTTGTGGGAAATTAATAGAAAAATACAATAAAAATACCAGTAACTTATTTTGAAAAACAAAAAGTCAGGTAAATAATGGATAAAACAAAAAAAATGATAGATTAAAAGAAAAAAATAATACAAAAAAGGTTGAAATATAACAAAAAGTATGATAATCTTGTAATTACAAAAATAAAGAGAGGTAAAAACAAACAAAAAGTAAGAAACAAAGGAGGAAAACGAATGAAAAGAAAGTTGATTGCAGGTTTCCTGGCAGCAGTGATGACATTGGGAACTCTGGCCGGATGCGGCGGTTCCGGCAGTGAAGGAGAAGAAACTACTTCTCAGGATAGTGAAACACAGGAGGAAGCCTCCGGAGAAAAAGAAAAAATTGTTTTCTGGTATTCACACACCAGTGAGGAAGCAAAGGCTTTTGAAGCTGCCATTGCTGCCTTCAATGAAAGCCAGGATAAATATGAGGTGGAAGGCCTGAGTGTTATGGATAAGCAGAAGATTATCGTAGCCCTGTCCGGAAGCGATGCTCCTGATGTTGTAGAGGTTTCTAACCAGGATATTATTTCTTATGCAAACAGCGGTTTAGTGGAAGACCTGGACAGTATGGCTTCTGAGGATGGATACGATTTAGAGGGAACCTATGCAGGACAGGCTTTGGAATCCAACACAGTAGAAGATACTTTGTACGGACTGCCTTTTGCAGCACAGATTATCCAGATGTTCTACAACAAAGATATTCTGGAGGAGATTGGCTACAGCGAACCGCCTACTACTATGGAAGAGTTATATGAAATGGCAGAAAAAGCAACTGAGGTAGATGCAGACGGAAATATTACCCGCCTGGGTTATCCTCTGTTCCCTCTGGCTTCTGCAAGACAGGAACTTATCTATTCCTTCGGCGGAAGATGGTGGTCTGAGGATGGCGAGACTCTTACACCGGACGACCCGCTGATTCTGGACAGTTTAAATATGAATATGCAGTTCCGTGAGAAATACGGAGTGGAAAAGGTACAGGCCTTTGTTGCATCTGCAAATACCAACCGTTATACAGAAAACGATATGTTCTTTGCCGGAAAACAGTTATTCCGTTTCGATGGTCCATGGCTGGCTACTATGGCTGCTGACTGGGGTCCTGACGTAAATTACGGAGTAGCCCTTACACCGGGAACAGAAGCAAATCCTGATTTACAGGGTACCAGCCGTTATGAGACAAACAGCCTTGCAATCCCTGTTGTAGCAAATAATAAAGAAGGTGCTTGGGAATTCGCTAAATTCTTTACAAACTCTGACTCTACAAAGGAAACGCTTATGGAAATCGGAAATCTGCCTACTCAGTTAAACCTGTATGAGGACGCTGATATTCTGGCCATGCCTAACTATGAGGTATTCATCGACGCTCTGAAAAAAGAGAATGGAGTACAGTATCCAAAGATTGCTGATTTGTCAAAATATACTTCTCTTATAGAGGAATATTTAGACTATGTATATAACGGAATTAAGACGCCGGAAGATGCTATGGCAGAGTTGGCGGAACAGGCTAAGCTGCTGCAGTAAACAAGAGACAGATAACGCCTATGCTTACGGTGGATTGTAGCTGGTTATTGTCTCGAAAGCGTGGCCCCAGCAGTCTGCAGACAGCCCATGGGTTCCGGCTTTGAGACAGGACTTAACAAAATATGCGGGGTATATATGAAAGGGTGCGCAAACCTTTCATATATGCTCCATTTTTATGGAGGTACAAGATGAAAAATAAAAGTGGAAGAAAGAGAAAATATTCCTGGAAGGATACCAGGAACGGTTTTCTTTTTGCACTGCCATGGATTATCGGATTTACATGTTTTAGCATTATCCCCCTGCTGACATCTTTGTATTACAGCTTTACGGATTTTAATCCGGTAAAAGACCCGGTGTGGGTGGGATTGGAAAACTTTAAGTATATTTTTCAGGACCCGTTGGTATTAAAGAGCTTGAAGAACACGTTGTTCATGGCCTTTGTTTCTACACCGGTCAACCTGTTTATTGCCTTGCTTCTGGCTACGCTTCTGAATAGGAAATTTAAAGGAAGAGGAGCAGCCAGAACCATCTTTTTCATGCCCTCAGTCATTCCTATGATTGCAGCTACCATGGTGTGGATTTGGATGTTTGACCCTACATATGGTTACATTAACCGGGTGCTGGAGATGTTCGGCATCGACGGCCCTTCCTGGCTTATGGACCCTTCTTATACCAAATGGGCTCTGGTTCTCATGGGAACCTGGTGTACCGGTACTACTATGCTGATTTGCCTTGCTGCCCTGCAGGATGTGCCTAAGAGCTATTATGAGGCGGCAGAGATTGACGGAGCCAATGCTGTGCAGAGATTCTTTAAGGTCACTCTTCCCTGCGTGGCTTCTGTATTGGTATATCAGGCTATCCTGAATATTATCAATGCCTTCCAGTATTTTACCCAGGTATACGTTATTATCAATGCCAGCTCCGGCGGCGGATCCAGTAATGCAGGAGGAGGACCGGCCAATTCCATCCTGATGTACCCGTTGTATTTGTTTAACACCGCATTCTCATACATGAAGATGGGAAGAGCTTCTGCCATGGCCTGGCTGTTGTTTATTGTAGTTAGTATTATGACCTTTATCATGATTAAAGTAACCAAGAAGGTTTCTGAGAACGGAGCAGGAGATGAATAATATGAAGAAATCAAAAGCCTATTATATAAAGAATTTAAAGAAGATTCCTGTCACCATCCTGATGATTATACTGTGCCTTATCTTTTTCTCTCCTTTTTTAGTTATGGTGACAACCTCTCTGAAGACAAACGCAGATGCATTCCAGCTTCCTGTACAGCTGTTTCCAAGGGAAATTGTCTGGAGCAACTATCCTGAAGCTATGGAGAAAATTCCATTCCTTCAATATTTCAAAAATACTATTTTTATTACAGCCTTTTCTGTGGCCGGACAGCTTTTGTCCACTCCACTGATTGCTTACTCCCTGGCTAAGATAAAATGGAGAGGTTCAGCAATTATCTCCAGTCTGGTTATGGGAACAATGATGATTCCTTATACTGTAACTATGATTCCTCTCTACAGAATCTGGAATAACCTAGGGCTGACCAATACCTACCTGCCTCTGATTATCCCAACTTTCTGCGGTAGTCCTTTCTATATTATTATTGTACGCCAGTTTTTTGCCGGCCTGCCAAACTCCCTGATGGAGGCGGCTAAGATAGACGGAGCCAGCGAATTTAAACGTTATGTCAGCATTGCCCTTCCGCTGTCTAAACCGGCTTTGACTACCGTAGGTATCCAGGCTTTTATCAGTGCATGGTCTGATTACCTGGCTCCGTTGATTTATATCAACAAGACAGAAAAGCTGACGCTTTCCCTGGGTCTGCAGCAGTTTTTGGGGTCTTTCTCCACAGACTGGACTCATTTGATGGCTGCGGCCACCCTTTTTGTAATACCGGTTATTATTTTCTTCCTTGTTTTCCAGAAAAACTTTGTGGAAGGAATTTCAACTTCCGGATTAAAGGCTTAGAGGGATGAAGAATATGACAAAAAACAGGTTAAACCTTAACGGAATATGGCAGCTTAGCAGC
The DNA here is from genome assembly GCA_902476765.1 of uncultured Blautia sp. Lineage (GTDB taxonomy): Bacteria > Bacillota > Clostridia > Lachnospirales > Lachnospiraceae > Blautia. The sequence goes on along the minus strand of CABSEJ010000001.1, from coordinate 9,490 downwards.
CCTGGTACAGAGGTAATATATGAAGCTTCTGTTCCGGGAAGCGTGCTTGCCTGTATGCTGAAAGAGCATAAGACTGAGGACCCCTACTGGGGAACCAACGAATATCAGGTACGGGAAATTTTCCGCAGGGATTTCCAATATTCCAGAGATTTTTCTCTGACTCCCAAGCTTCTGGAAGCCAGAGAACTGACCCTGGTATTTGAAGGCATAGATACTATAGGCGAAGTATATTTAAATGGTCATCTTTTGGGCAAGGTGAAGGACATGCACCGTACCTGGCGCTTTGACGTGAAGCCCTTTTTAAAAGAGGAAAACCGTCTCACCGTGTATCTCCATTCTCCCATTGTATATATTGAGGAGGCGGACAGGAACAGCGATATTACTTATTGTTCTACCGGTTCTATGCCGGGAAACGGCTTTCTGAGAAAAGCCCACTATATGTTTGGCTGGGATTGGGGACCTCAGCTTCCGGATATGGGAATTTTCCGGGATGTTTATCTGGAATACTGTCAGGAGGGAAAACTGGAGGATGTATATATCCGTCAGTATCACAGCCAGGGACAGGTGAAGGTGGAGCTTCAGTATGAAAGGAAGCTTTATGGGGATGGAGAAGCCTGTATAGAGGTGGAAATTCTGGAGCCGGAAGGCCGGATTTTTACCCAAAAGGAAAAATCACGGGATAAAGGAAAGATAGAAATTTCCATACCAAATCCCCGACTTTGGTGGCCCAACGGATATGGTGAGCAGCCTTTATATCAGGTGAAGGTAAAGCTTTCCGGGAACGAAAGAATTCTGGATGAAAAGGAATATACCATAGGCCTGCGGACCATTACCGTAAGCACGGAAAAGGATGCCTGGGGCAATGAGTTTGCTTTTGTGGTAAACGGACAGAAAATATTTGCCATGGGAGCCAATTATATTCCGGAGGACAATATTCTCTCCCGGCTTTCCGAAGAAAGAAGTATAAAGCTGATACAGGACTGTGCGGCAGCTGACTTTAACTGTATTCGTATCTGGGGCGGCGGTTATTATCCGGAAGATTATCTGTATGAAGCCTGCGACAGGTACGGAATCCTGGTATGGCAGGATTTGATGTATGCCTGCAATGTTTATGTTCTGGACCAGGAGTTTGAAGAGAATATTCTGGCAGAGACCAGAGATAATGTGAAGCGGTTAAGACACCATGCCTGCCTGGCCCTCTGGTGCGGCAATAATGAAATGGAATGGCTGTGGGACGGAGGAGGAAGGCTGAAAGGCCATCATCCCAGATATAAGGCGGATTATATTAAGATTTTTGAAATGCTGCTTCCAAGAGAAACCAGAAAATATGATGACCAGACCTTTTACTGGCTGTCATCCCCTTCTTCCGGGGGCTCCTTTGACAATCCCAATGACTGGCAGAGAGGAGACAATCACTACTGGGATGTATGGCATTCCAATAAACCTTTTACAGAATACAGAAATTATTATTTCCGGTTCTGTTCTGAGTATGGATTCCAATCCTTTCCTCATAAGAAGACCATAGACAGCTTCTGCAGCAGAGAAGACCAGAATATATTCAGCGAGGTTATGGAATCCCATCAAAAGAACGGACAGGCCAATACCAAGATTTTTTCCTATATTTCAGGGTATTACAAATATCCCAAGGATATGGAAAGTATTGCCTATATTTCACAGATTCTCCAGTTAAAGGCTATTCAGTACGGAGTGGAGCATTGGAGAAGAAACTGGGGCAGGTGTATGGGGTCTCTGTACTGGCAGCTCAATGACTGCTGGCCGGTGGCGTCCTGGGCCAGTATTGATTATTACGGCCGGTGGAAGGCTCTTCACTACGGGGCCAAAAGATTTTACTCCAGATATATGGCCAGTGCCTGCGAGGAGGAAGAACTTAGTACAAAAATAACCTATTATATCCACAATGAATCTTTTGAGCCTAAAGAAGGCACATTGGAGGTGGCGCTTATAGACAGAGACTTCCAGGTGCTTCACCAGGAGGTTATAGAGGTAAACTCCGGGGCCTTTGAGACAAAACCGGTACTGGAGACAGACTTTTCTCCGTGGATAGAGGGAGAAGAACAGAAAAGAAAGGTATTTGCCAGATACCGGCTTTTCCGAAACGGAGAGTGTGTCAGTACAGGCATTACCATGTTTGTAAAACCCAAATATTTTAAGTACCGGGTTCCGGAATACGAGACCCTGGTGGAGGAGAAGGAAGATAGGTTCCTGATTAGGGTCAAGGCCCATAGTTTTGCTAATTATGTGGAGCTGTATCTGAAAGAGGCGGATTGTGTGTTCAGCGATAATTACTTTGACATAACAGACCCGGAAGGTATCCTGGTTTCTGTAGAGAAATCAGCTCTGCCACAGGGCTTTGCCTGCAGAGACATAGAGGAACAGCTTCGGCTGAAAAGCGTGGCGGAAAGCTACTAGTTGTTCAGTATCCGCTGTACTGGTGCGTGAGGTGATGAAATGAAGAAAGAATGGATAGAAAACTTAGAGACTCCGTGTATTGTCATTGACATGGAGAAGACGAAAAAAAACATCAGAGAAACCCAGGAGGAGACTTCCAAGTATGGCTGTAAATTAAGGCCTCATATCAAGACACATAAGATGCCGCTGTTTGCCAGAATGCAGATTCAGGCAGGGGCTTGGGGAATCACCTGTGCCAAGGTGTCTGAGGCAGAAGTGATGATGGAGGGGGGAATAGAAGATATTTTTATTGCCTATCCTCTTGTGGGGGCGCCTAAAATCAAGAGGGCTATTTCTCTTCATAAGAAACTGAAACGGCTGATTCTGGCTGTGGACAGTATGGCTGATGTAGCTGTCGCTATGAATACAGGCACCCAGGCGGCCAAAGAAGCAGGAATCTGCCTGGAAGTCAGGATGGAAGTAGACACTGGGGCTAAACGGACCGGAGTTGTAAGGGAAAAGGCGGTGGAGCTGGCCAAAGAGCTGGCCGGACTTTCCAATCTGAAGCTGACGGGAATTTATACCTTTAAAAGTCTGGTATATCAGGATGAGCCCACCCAGGACAAGGTCATAGCAGCAGAAGAGGAAGGAAAGCTGATGGAAGAACTGGCAGAATCTATCAGGGAGGCGGGAGTCTCCATAGAGGAGGTCAGCGCCGGTTCTACTCCTACAGGACTGGAGGTGGCCAAAACCGGAAAGGTGACGGAAATCCGTCCAGGAACCTATATTTTCAAGGATTATATGCTCTGTAAGGAAGGCGCTGCAGTCTTTGAAGATATTGCGGTCCGGTATTATGCCACAGTGGTCAGTACCCCCTGTAAGGAATATGCAGTGATTGACGGAGGCACCAAGACCTTTCCCATGGATATTCTGCTGGATACAGAACCCTATTATTATCCGGGCTATGCCCTGGTGGAAGGGAATGAAGACCTGCAGCTTCGGAGAATGAATGAAGAGCATGGAATTCTTACCAGTAAAAAAGGAGATACGGGATTAAAAGTAGGGGATAAGGTTGTGCTGGTCCCCATTCATGTGTGCACGGCCATTAACATGCAGAACACAGTGTATATAGATTATGGAGACTGTCTGGAAAAAGAGACAGTCAAAGCCAGAGGAATGCTGGTGTAATGCCGGAGGTAAAGTATGCGATATATCATTGAAAACGGCCAGATATGCGACGGTTCCGGAGAAAAAGCCTACAAAAGCGATATCCTCATAGAGGAGGGCCGCATCAAAGCTTTGTCGGGAAAGGACAGAAAATTCGGACAGGAAATAGAGGCAGTGCGGATAGATGCCGGAGGAAAAACCGTGACGCCGGGATTTATAGATACTCACAGGCATTGCGATTTAGCTGCTCTGTATGACGAGGATTTTGGGAATCTGGAGCTGGCCCAGGGTCTGACCAGTATTGTAGGCGGCAACTGCGGTCTGGGAATCTTTCCCTGTACCCCAGAGCATAAGGATGAAGTCGCCGGTTTTGTGGAGCCCTGTCTGGGAGTGGCGCCCAAGGATATGTGGGTGGCAAATTATAAGGCCTATATGGAGCTTTTGGCCCAAAGACCTATGCCCCTCCATGTGGGATGTTACCAGGGAGTGGGAGCTTTAAAAGCGGCAATCAAGGGATACGGGAAGAAGCCCTTTACTGCCGGAGAGATGGAGCTGGCAAAGGCCTGGCTGAAAGAGGCTTTAGAGGCCGGATGTATAGGTGTTTCCTCCGGTATCATGTATCAGCCGGAGTGTTATTCCTCCAGGGAGGAGATGGTGGAGCTGTTAAAGGCGGCGGCACCCTACGGAAGGCCTCTGGCCTGCCATATCCGGGGAGAAGGAGATAATCTGGTTTCCTCTGTGGCAGAAATCATCGGGATATGCAGGGAAGCAGGACTGCCTCTGAATATCAGCCACTTTAAAGCCACCGGTATCCGGAACTGGGGCAAAAAAATACATCAGGCCATAGAGCTTATAGAAGAGGCCAGGGCAAAGGGACAGGACGTAACCGTTGACTTTTACCCTTACTGCGGCGGTTCTACTACGCTGCTGAGTCTGATTCCGCCGGATGTTATGGAGGAGGATTTAAGCCGGACCTTCCGGAAAATGGAGATGGCTCAGGGAAGAGAGGCTCTGAAGGACTCTTTGTACAGGGAGCATCCGGGCTGGGATAACATGGTTACAGCCATCGGCTGGCAGCGGATTAAAATCAGCTCTGTGACAAAAGAAAATAACCGCAGGCTGGTGGGACTGGATTTTGCCAGCGCAGCCAGAATGGAAGGCTTTGAGGAGCCGGCATATTTCATGGCCCGGCTTCTGGCCCAGGAAGAAGGAAAGGTAGGAATCATCCTTCTCAGCATGGACCGGGAGGATGTGGATACTGTAGCAAAGCTGCCCTATTCCATGTTGATTTCTGACGGCTTATATGGGGTCAGCGACTGTCCTCATCCAAGACTGTACGGTTCCTTCCCTCATTTTACCCAGGAATATGTAATCCAGAGGAAAATTTTCACCCTGGAAGAAGCGGTAAGAAAAATGACGGCCATGCCTGCAGCAAGACTTGGCCTGAAAGACAGAGGCCTGATAAGGGAAGGCTTTAAGGCAGACTTAAATATTTTTGCACCGGAGGAACTGAAGGACCATGCGGTGTATGAGGATTCCAAAAAACTTTGTACCGGTCTGTCATGGGTGTTCGTGGACGGGCATCCGGCCTGGAAGGACGGACAAAAGCTGACCGGCTATTCTGCTGAATTATTAAGAAAATAAGGAGACTGAGAAAAATGAAAAATGTATATGAAACAATGAAAGAATTAAATATTACACTTCCAAAGGCACCTGCAAAGGGAGGGATTTACAGCCCTGCAAAGCGTTTCGGTAAGAATCTGGTGTATATTTCCGGCTGCGGCCCTGTGATAGATGCTCCGGTATGGGGAAAACTGGGAAAAGAATTCACCAAAGAAGAGGGTGTGGAATATTCCAGAAACGCAATGCTCAATGTTTTGGCAGTGCTGGAGGCAGAAATCGGAGATTTGAACAAAGTGAAGCAGCCGGTGAAAATCCTTACCTTTGTAGCCAGCGAAGACAGCTTTGACTGTCAGCCCTTTGTGGCCAACGGAGGCTCTCAGCTTCTTGTGGATTTGTTCGGAGCAGAAAATGCTCCCAGCCGTTCTGCTATCGGAGTAAACGTTCTGCCAGGGAATATTCCTGTGGAAACAGAGGCGATTTTTGAGTTAAAGGAAGAGTAAACAGGACAGATATTTGGGATGAGGGTGTAAATGCAGAAAACAGACAGCCAAGAGCGGCAGACAGAGCAAAGACGGAATGGAACTGCACATAATGTGAAACATAACGGGGTGGAAATATGGATAGAGAGAAAGCGGCATATTTAGATGAGAGCTTAAAGGATGAGGAGCGTGTAAAGGATTTAGTATCCAGGATGACACTGGAGGAAAAAGCCTCCCAGCTTCGCTACAATGCACCGGCTATCAAACGTCTGGGGATTCCTTTTTACAATTGGTGGAACGAGGCTCTGCATGGGGTGGCCAGGGCCGGAGCAGCCACGGTTTTTCCCCAGCCAATCGGCTTGGCGGCCTCCTTTCACGATGAGTTTTTGGAGGAAATGGGAGATATGACGGCCACAGAGGGAAGAGCAAAATATAATGAACAGCAAAGACAGGGAGACAGAGGTCTGTATAAGGGAATTACCTTTTGGTCTCCAAATATCAACTTGTTTCGGGACCCTCGCTGGGGAAGGGGACATGAAACCTACGGGGAGGACCCCTATCTTACATCAAGGATGGGTGTGGCTTATATCAAGGGTCTTCAGGGAGAAGGGAAAAGATTAAAGTCCGCAGCCTGTGTAAAACATTTTGCCGCCCATTCAGGCCCGGAAAAGGGACGCCATTCCTTCAACAGTGTGGTCAGTGAAAAGGATTTGGCGGAAAGCTACTTTCCGGCATTTGAAGCCTGTGTGAAGGACGCTAAAGTGGAGGGTGCCATGGGCGGATACAACCGTTTAAACGGGGAAGCCGCCTGTGGAAGCTACCATTTGATTCAGGAAATTCTGAGAGAAAAATGGGGCTTTGACGGCTACTATGTGTCAGACTGCGGGGCTATCAAGGATTTTCATATGAACCATATGATTACCAAAACCCCGGCCCAGTCGGCGGCCCTGGCCATCAAAAGCGGCTGTGATTTAAACTGCGGGGCGGTTTATCTCCATGTACTGCAGGCCTATGAAGAAGGACTTGTGACAGAAGAAGAAATTGACCGGGCTGTTACCCATGTCATGATGACCAGAATGCGCCTGGGAATGTTTGACACCTCCACAGAATACGATGAGATTCCCTATGAGGCCAATGACAGCCGGGAACATCATGAGGCTGCTTTAAAGGCTGCAGAGGAATCTATGGTTCTCCTGAAAAATGACGGTATTCTGCCGCTGAAAAAAGAAAAGCTGAAAACCGTAGCTGTAATCGGACCTAATGCAGACAGCCGGGAAATCCTAAAAGGAAATTACAACGGCACAGCCACAGAGCAGTATACTATACTGGAGGGGCTTCGCCAAGAACTGGGAGACCAGGTGAGAATTTTCTATTCTGAGGGATGCCATTTGTACCGGGAGAATGTAGAGGCTCTGGCTGAAGGAGATGACCGGATATCTGAGGCGGTTTCCATGGCCCGGAGAAGCGATGTAGTGTTCCTGTGTCTTGGCCTGGATGCCAGGCTGGAGGGAGAAGAGGGAGATGCCAATAACAGCTATGCCGGAGCTGATAAAAAGGACCTGGAGTTTCCGGACAGTCAGAAACACCTTATGGAGGCAGTGTGCGCTGTGGGAAAACCTGTTATTTTCCTTATCAGTACGGGAAGCGCTATGAATTTGTCTTATGCCGGGGAAAAGGGAAATGCCATTTTGCAGACCTGGTATCCGGGACAGATGGGAGGTATAGCAGCCGCTAACCTGCTGTTTGGCAAAACAGTTCCATCAGGAAAGCTTCCGGTTACCTTCTATGCACCTACACAGAAGCTTCCGGATTTTGAAAATTACAGCATGGAAAACAGGACATATCGTTTCATGGAAGGAGAGGCTCTGTATCCTTTTGGCTATGGCCTTAGTTATGGAAGCTTTTCTTACCGGGACCTTTGGGTGGAAACCGGAGATTGGGACAAAAAAGAAAAGGTTCAGGTAAAGGTTAAAGTGAAAAATACTTCCTCCTGGGACTGCTGGGAGACAGTGGAAATCTATGTGAAGCTCATTGGAAGTCCTTTGGCTGTTCCCAACTACAGCCTGGTTCAGTTCCGGAAGGTTTATCTGACAGCCGGGGAGGAAAGAGAGCTGACCTTAGAGGTGAAAACCCAGTGCTTCCAGGTAGTGGACCAGAGCGGGGAACGAAAGTGGGATAATACAAAGACTGTGATTTATGCAGGAACCAGCCAGCCGGATGAGAGAAGCATTTCCCTTACCGGACAGAGGCCTTTGGCCCTGACAGTGCAGGAGAAGGAAAGATTTTAGAGAATCAGAGGTACGCAAGATGGATGAGAACAAGCTTCTTTTTTCCAACAGAGACCTGAGAAAGCTGATTTTTCCTTTGATAGCAGACCAGTTTCTCCAGTCCTTTGTGGGAATGGCGGATTCCGTTATGGCTTCCAGTGCAGGGGAAGCGGCGGTATCAGGAGTTTCCCTGGTAGATACGGTAATGTTTCTGGTAATCAATATTTTTACTGCCGCAGCCACAGGTGGTGCGGTGGTTGCCGGTCAGTATCTGGGTAAGGGAAGAGATGACATGGCCTGCAAGGCTGCCAATGAACTGCTTACCTTTACCCTGAAATTGTCTCTTTTGGTGACCCTTTTGGCTTACGGAGGCAGAGAGCTTATCATAGATTTGGTGTTTGGGGACATTCAGCCGGATGTTATGTATAACTGCAGAGTTTATATGCTTTTTGTATTCGGCTCTATTCCTATGATTGCTCTTTACAATGCAGGCACAGCTATTTTCAGGGCCATGGGAGATTCTTCCATAGCCATGAAGACGTCCTTGCTGATGAACGGAGTCAACCTGGGAGGCAATGCCATTCTGATTTACGGATTCCACAGAGGTGTGGAGGGTGTTGCTATCCCTACTCTGATTTCCAGAACTCTGGCCTGCGTGCTGGTTTTGATTGCTTTTCGTAAGCAGGACAGAAGACTTCATCTGCTCCTTCCCATTTCCCTGAAAACAGACCGGGTACTGCTCAGGAAGATTCTCTATATTGGGGTTCCCAACGGCCTGGAGAACAGTATGTTTCAGTTGGGAAAGATTTTAGTGCTTCGTGTTGTGGCCGCTTTTGGGACAGCTTCTATTGCTGCCAATGCTGTGTGCAACAGTATTTCCACTTTCTGCCTTCTGCCGGGTCTTGCAATAGGCTATGCCCTGCTTACGGTGGCGGCCCAGTGCGTAGGAGCGGGAGATTACGGGCAGGTGACCTATTATACCAGAAAGCTGATGAAGGCTGCCTATATTTCTCTGATAGGCGTAAATGCTGTTGTGCTGCTGCTTCTTCCTGTCCTTGTGGGAGCCTACGATTTGTCTGCTGAAGCCAGAGGCTATGTGTTTCAAATCATGATTTTTTACTGCCTGTGCGTGGCTGCCATATGGCCTTTTTCCTTCCTGATTCCCAATACCCTGAGAGCAGCGGCAGATGTGAAATTCACTATGCTTTTATCCATTGTGTCCATGTGGATATTCCGAATCGGCTTCTGCGTTCTTCTGGGAGTATATCTGAACATGGGGGTTCTGGGCGTCTGGGCAGCTATGGCCGTGGACTGGCTGTTCCGGGGCATCTGCTTCGGAGTGAGATATGTCAGAGGAAAATGGCGGTATAAATCTATTTAAGGAGAGAACCGTTGGTCCGGGTGCATTTGACAGATGGGAAATACCCTATGACCATAAAAAATAGTGCCTTTTATTCCTGCGAGCAATGACCAAGCGGACATGCTTGCAAATCCATTTGGCGGTGCTGTGTGCCGGTGGCACACGCTTAGCACTGACCAAAGTGG